>NZ_JAUBTV010000006.1:72807-73082 GCF_036705145.1 Microcoleus sp. B5-D4
CTCTGGGGCAATCAGCGGCAAAACCGTAACATTTGATTATCAAAAGGGTCAAGCTTTAAAAGTCACTTATACAGGAGACCTGTCTATCGCTGATTTGTTGAAAACTGTTGGAGTGACCGACACCCAAGAAAGTGCGATATTAAGCACCTCTATAACCGCTCCCAGCTTCACAGTGGACACCAGCAAGCCAAATTCCGCTTATAGCTTCTCAGGAGCAATCAGCGGAAAAACCGTAACATTTGATTATCAAAAGGGTCAAGCTTTAAAAGTCACCT
>NZ_JAUBTV010000006.1:73182-137545 GCF_036705145.1 Microcoleus sp. B5-D4
GTTTATAGCTTCTCAGGAGCAATCAGCGGAAAAACCGTAACATTTGATTATCAAAAGGGTCAAGCTTTAAAAGTCACTTATAAGGGAGACCTGTCTATCGCTGACCTGCTGAAAACTGTTGGAGTGACCGACACCGAAACCCAAGGGATTGCGATATTAACCACCTCTATAACCGCTCCCAGCTTCACAGTGGACACCAGCAAGCCAAATTCCGCTTATAGCTTCTCAGGAAAAGTCAGCGGAAAAGACATAACATTCAAGTATCAAAAAGGTCAAGAGTTAAAAATTACCTATGAGGGAGAGACCTCGCTAGTTGATATCTTCAAAGGAGTTCCTAGTGTAGAAACAATTGCGACAGCATTATCCGTACCTATAACCAATCCCAGCTTCGGAATAGGGAAACTTGATACCCCCAATAAAACTTATGAAATCTCTGGACTTGCCAACTTTAACAAGAGCACAGAGGGTATCGGAAAATTCATTAACGATAAACTGGGAATTCAACAATTAGACCTAACCACAAAGGTAGATTCAAACGGAGCCAGCCTCAAAGGAAAGTTTACAACTGATATTTCGCTTTTTGGAGATAAAAACTCGCAGACAGACTTCAGTGCCACCCTCACCGGCGCCGCCTTGGGATTAGGGGTTGACAAAAAGGCGAAACCCAGTTTTGGTATTGAGGGAAATATCCTCCTCAAAAACTACGATCCTTTCCAAAAAGATGAACCAGACTTAACGCTTAAAGGCGGACTTAATTTAGATCCAAAGTCACTCACAGCAAGCTTTCAACTAGGTTCAGGTACGCCTTGGAAAGACCCGTTTGGTTTGCGTAACTCAGAAGTCAGAAATTTATCGTTTCAGCTTGGCGGCACTTATGTAGTGCCCTACATAGATAATATTGGACTCCTTGCAGATATCAAAGTTGGCGGCTTGGATGTCAAGTCTGTTTTATTCATGGCTCCCAAAGAACCAGATAAATTTGGGATGGAATTAACCGTCTATCAACCAATTGGCTTAGTGGACATTTTGTCCGTGCCCCTTAGTGTTGCAGGAGTTGATAACTCAGGTTTTGTCGAAAAAACCAAGAAATTTTTGAAAGAGACCTTAGATGTCACCATTGTATCTATCGATGGCCCAGATGCAGGTACCGAGCTCGATCCCCTCCTCAAGTTTGTGCCGGTGACAACCACGTTTGGGAAGACTACCTTAACGCAAGGAATTGCAGTCAATGGCAAAATAAATCTTTGGGGTAAAGAAGCCAGTATAAATTTGGCAGCAAATCCATTCTCTACCGATCCCAGCTTAAGCGCAACTTTGAAGATTCCTGAAATTGACTTAGGATTTTTGAAAATCACCAGCGGCAAAAATTCTACAGGCAAAGATTCTACATTAGGTGTAGACCTGAAATTAAACTCGAAAGAGCAATCATTAAAAGCCGATGCCGGGTTAGAAATTTTTGGCAAAAAAGTAGCTAACTTCGATTTGAGTCTTAGCCCAAAAGAAATCAGCCTCAAAAACTTTCAGTTGGGTTTTTCAGACGTTCTAGCAATTAAGTTAGATAAATTTACCTTGAATCCCTCAGACCTGAGCGGGTCAGCATCCGGTGGAATTAAGCTGTTTGGCATGGATCTAGCCAGTGCAAGCTTCTCTCTTAACAACGGCAATCTTTCTATATCCGGTAAGCTAGGGGTTAGTGTAGCAGGCTACAACCTTGGTATTGATGTTGGGCTCACTTTAGGAAAAGAAAATCGCATTCGTATGGATGTAGATTTCTTGAAAGATCGGTACAATATCGTTGATTTATCGGTAGATCCCTTTGTTAATGAGTTTAAAAGTCTCGGTAGTTTAACGACTAAAGTTAAAGACAAACTCTTGGGGGCTGTCGGCGACGTTGTTGGCTATGCAAAAGACCTTTTAAAAGAAGGTTTAGGTGGAGTTAGCAAAGTAGGAAGTTATGTTGTTGATGTTGCTTCAGATTTGTATAAAAGCGCTGAGAATTTTGTCTCTGGTTTGTTTACCAGCAAACCTGGGAGGTTTTTTGGGGGTGATGGGAATGACTCTAAAGATGGAAATGATAACAACGATTTTCTCTTTGGTAATGGAGGTGATGACTACCTACACGGTCGTCTTCGTTCTGACGTAATTGATGGGGGTACTGGCAACGATCAACTTTATGGCGGAAACGACCCAGATACTATCTCTGGTGGCGATGGTAATGACCGGATATACGGACAAGGACACAGCGATAAGCTCTACGGCGGGGCCGGTAACGACTACATTGATGGAGAAGGAGATGACAACCAGCGGGATTGGGGAGATGATGAAATTTACGGCGGATTGGGTAACGATACCGCCTATGGAGGACACGCCAAGGATCGTATCTTTGGGGATGGTGGCGACGATCTGCTTGATGGTAACGGTGGGGAAGACTACGTTGCAGGCAATGATGGAAACGATAAACTTTATGGTTCGGATGGAAACGACACCCTCGTAGGAGCTGATGGAAACGACGAGCTACACGGCTGGACTGAAGCCGATAAGCTTTTTGGTGACGACGGAAATGATACCCTCTATGGTGAGCAACACAACGACGAGCTTGACGGCTGGAATGGCAATGATTTGCTTTTTGGTGGTGACGGAAATGATGTCCTCAAGGGTCAGGAAGACAACGACACTCTTTCTGGTGGAAGTGGCTATAATTTGCTTATTGGAGGAGACGGAAGCGATTGGGCCGACTATAGCTCTTTGAATAGCGGGGGTGTTACAGTTCAAGAAACAAGCTCCAACGAATCCCCCCTATTCGCCAGTTTTTCTGGTGGTGCTGATAACATTAGATCCATCGAAAATGTAATCGGTTCAAGTGGAAATGACCAAATCACCGGCGATAGTCTAAATAACATTCTTTCTGGTGGTAAAGGTGGCAACGATCGCCTTTCGGGTAATGCCGGTGATGATTCGCTCTATGGTGGCGTTGATGGTAAGGATTCGCTCTATGGTGGCAACGGCAATGATACGCTCAACGGAGGGCCAAAAAGTGGGTTAGATTTAGATTTTCTTGATGGAGGAGATGGGAGCGATTTTGCCGACTATAGCTATCTGATGACTAGTGGTATTCAAGCTAATTTATCCCAGAAAAAACTCACTTTCTCAGGAACCAGTGCTGAAGAGCAGTTAGTTTCAATTGAAAACGTCATTGGTGGAAATGGTTACGACAGGTTCGATGGCGCTTATGAAAAGAACATCTTTTTTGGGAATGCCGGCAACGATACCCTCTATGGTGAGCAGGGCGATGATTCGCTCTATGGTGGCGATGGCAACGATTTCCTCAACGGCGGTCAAGGCTACGATCTGCTGGATGGAGGAGCCGATAACGATACGGTTGACTATAGCTTTTGGGATGGTGGAATTGTCGCTAATTTAGCTCAACAAAAACTCACTTTTCCCGGTAACAGCGGCGAAGAAAAGTTAGTTTCAATTGAACAAATTATTGGTTCCACTGGCAACGACTCAATCATAGGCGATGCTCAAAGTAACTCATTAGAAGGTGGAGTGGGTAATGATTCGCTCTTTGGTGAGGATGGCGATGATTTCATTTTGGGACAAGCCGGCAATGATTTTATCCAAGGCGGAAATGGAAAAGATTTATTGGGAGGTATGGAGGGAAATGACGACATCGCAGGTAATGCGGGTAATGATTACATTGCAGGTGACGAAGGCGATGATAAGCTTTCTGGTGATGGCGGCAACGATGAAATTCATGGGTTTAGTGGTAATGACACTCTCTCTGGTGGCGAAGGCAATGATTTCTTAGATGGCGGGATTGGGGACGATATCTTAAGAAGTGGCAGCTTAGAGTTTGGCGATTTAGATAACGATACCATCGATGGAAATTCTGGTAACGATACCTTAATTTTGAGGGGTAATAAGGATGACTATACCTTTACCAAGACAGGAGATAGAACGTGGAGAATTACTCGTCAAAATAGTGACAAAATGGTCAGCGATGTTGAGAATTTTGAGTTTGATAATTCGGTGCAAGTTCTGAACCCAAGTAGTTTTGCCGGCACTTCAGGTAGCAATTCAGGCAGCAATTCAGGCAGCAATTCAGGCAGCAATTCAGGCAGCAATTCAGGCAGCAATTCAGGCAGCAACTCAGGAAGTAACTCAGGAAGTAACTCAGGAAGTAACTCAGGTAGCAATTCAGGTAGCAATTCAGGTAGCAACTCAGGTAGCAACTCAGGTAGCAACTCAGGTAGCAACTCAGGTAGCAACTCACGAACCAACGTACAAAATATCTCTTTTGACCCTGTTTTAGAGAAGGCCTTTCGCAGTCTCTTTCGCCGTTTCTCCAACGGCCCGTTAGCAGGCGCCACAGTATTCATAGATACCAACGGCAACTTCAAACCGGATGAAGGCGAACTGCAAACCACCACCGACAACAACGGAGAATACAACTTTGACGAGTCGAAAATTGCCGCATTAGATATCAATAAAGACGGAGAAGTTGACTCGAAAGAAGGACAAATTGTAGGAATTGGCGGCATCGACACAACCACCGGCTTGCCTGCAACATTACCCCTAATTTCTCAAGTCGGTTCGGGAACAGAAGGGACAACCACGACACCCTTAACCACCCTCCAAGCAGTTCTTTCAAGCCAAGGAATTGCGGCGGAAGAAGTCGAAACTTTGCTGGAAAAAATCTCAGGACTTCCCTTAGCTTCCCTGACTCAACCCTTAGAAAACTTTGACCCCTACGCCGCTATTGGAAAAGACGACACCACCGGCATTAACATCGCCTCCGGTCACATCAAAGTAATGAACTTGTTGCTCAATGGCACAGCATTCCTGAAAGTGGCAAAATATCAAGGTTCAGATGCGGAAATTCAGGTGATTGTTGCCCTCGGTGAAGTCTTGCAAAAGGTTGACACCTTTGACTTGAGCAAGGGCGATGACCTGCAAAAACTCTTTACTCAATTAACCGAAAAACACAATCTCTCTATTGCCAGCGAACCTGTAAAAGCAGTCGCCGAATTAGTTGCCCAAAGCAACCACTTAGTTGACGACTTAGTAAGACAGGCGCTGACTCGTTCTGTTTCAGACGTTCTACCAAGTATCAGCCCAATCAAAAAAGCCGTCTATAGCACCCTACCCGAAGTCACTCAACAGCTAATCGAAGGAAAAATTACCGCCCAAGAATCCCAAACTAAACTCCAAGAATTATTGAAGGCAGACACCTTCTTAGTGCAGTACGCACTGAACGAAAAGCGTACTGTGAAAGTAACCGCCAGCCCAACCATCACCGAAGGCGATAGCAACAGCCAAGGAAAATTTACCATCACTCTGGGTGAAGCAGCCCCCGCTCAAGGGCTGAAAATCCTCTACACCCTCTCCGGTACTGCCTCTCTGGGACAAGATTACAGCAGCAATGGCGGTCAATTTGGGGAAATTAACATCGCACCTGGAGAAACTGAAGCTGTTATCGACCTCTCGGTGTTAGACGATACCCTCCCAGAAAAGCCGGAAGCCTTAACCCTCAACCTCAAATATGTCGGCACTGGCTACGCCCTCGACCCGCTGTATCAAACCGCTGTCCTGAAAATTGCCGATAACGACCAACAGAACAGCGCTAATAGCCAAAACGGGACGCCCCAAACCGGAACCTTCGGCAACGATACCCTCACCGGAACCGAAGGCGACGATAATCTCTCTGGCAATGAGGGTAACGATGTTCTGCAAGGACTCGCTGGTAACGACCAACTGAGCGGCGGTGCAAGCGATGATAGCCTGCTCGGAGGAGAAGGCAGCGACAAATTAGAAGGAAACTTCGGTGCAGACATCCTCCAAGGCAACGCCGGAGATGATGTGATGGCAGGCGGTGCAGAAAACGACACCCTGGAAGGAAACGAAGGAAACGACCAACTGCAAGGAAATGCCGGACATGACCAACTGAAAGGAAACACCGGAAACGACTTACTAGCAGGCGGTCTCGGCAACGATACCCTCGAAGGCAACGAAGAAAACGATTGGTTAGTGGGTGACGCGGGACAAGACATCCTCATCGGCGGTGCGGGTGTGGACTTACTCAATGGCGGAGACAGTGCCGATGTCTTCTACTTCAACGCACCCTCCGACGGCGGCGACTTAATCCTCGACTTTGACCCCACCCAAGGAGATAAAATTCAAATCTCCGCCACTGGGTTTAATACTAAATCCCTAGCCGACTTTAGCGTCCTCGCTGGGACTCTGGAATTCAAAGGACAAGAAATCGCGCTGATTCAAAACAACGGGCAAACCTACAATAACTTTCCTAACTTAGGTGAAATCCTTGAAATTGTAGACGCACCCACAGCCCAGCCTGCCCCGACTGCCGGTGAAGTTTCCGCTCAAACCACCCCCAGTGTTGCCAATCCCGATTTAGTAAAAAAACCAGAAAAGACGATTCTTGATGACATTATCAAGCGGGGTCAGATTAAACTCGGCACCTCTTCTTCTGGGTCAGAATTTGACTTTGAATTTGTCCGTACTTTGGCAGCAGCGTTATTTGGGGATGCTAGCAAAGTAGAACGGGTAACAACCACGTTTGAAGAAGCCTTTGAACAGGTAGCGGATGGGACTGTAGACATCGCTGCCCAACGCTCTACCCACCAGCTAGAAGCGGATGCAGAGGGGAACATCGATTTCAGTCCAATTTATTTCTACGATTACCAAGCGGTCGTCGTTCGCAAAGATAGCGGCATTGAGAATGCTTTAGACCTCCAGGACCGTACCATTGGCATTATTGAAGGCACTAACTCATTAGACGATTTACAAAATCAATTAAGCCCTGAAGGGGTTAAGTTTACACCCAAATTGTTTGACACCCTTGAAGAAGTTGTTGCCGCCTACGAGCGAGGTGAAATTGATGCCTACGCCACTGACCGCGCCCTGATTCTGGAGCGCCTCGCTGACCCGGAAAATCACCGTCTGTTAGACGTAGAATTCTCCAAAGAACCTATTGCCCTGGCCTTACCCGAAAATGACTCGCAATGGGTCGATGTGGTGCGTTGGGTTAATTACGTCCCGATTCAAGCGGAAGAATTTGGGATTAGCTCTGAAAACATTGACGAAATTATTGCGGCTAATACCGATAAGAATCCGAATAATGACTCCCGTCCTGCGATTCGTCGTTTCCTGGGCTTAGAAGGCGATTTAGGAGCTTCTCTGGGGCTTCCCAAGGACTTCGCCGTAAACGTTATCAAACAAGTGGGCAACTACGCAGAAATATACGATCGGCACTTCCCTGGGGTAGAGCGCGATCGCAACCTCCTCTGGAATGAGGGAGGTTTGTTGTATTCTCCACCTTTCTCTGGTACTAAGGTTGATGCGACTTTAATTGATAACGACGATCGCACTTTGCTGGCAGATGTTTTGCAGCGCGGCACCCTAAAACTAGGACTTCCCGGTAACAACCCCGGCTTTGCCGTGAAGCAAGCGAATGGCGAATATGTGGGCTTTGACGTTGACTTAGGACGTGCTATTGCTGCGGCTTTATTTGGCGATCCTACTAAGCTTGAAATTGAGGTTCAGTCGTTTAAGGATAGTTTCGCCAATACTGCTAATGGTGTGGTTGATGTCTCAGCAATGGGAATAACTCAAAACCTGGTGCGCGATGCGAGTTTGGGTGTTGATTTTAGTCCGACTTATCTTTACACCGGTCAAGGTGTTTTAGTCAGAGATAATACCGGTATAAGCGTTTTACCGGCTCTCAATGGTCGCCTAGTTGGTATTTTGGAAGGAGCAACTTCTTTACAAAATCTCCAAGATGCTTTAAGCAAATACGGGGGTACGTTTATCCCTGTTAAGTTTGCAACAAATGATGAAATGTTTGCAGCTTACGACAAAGGAGAAATAGATGCTGTCTCAACTGACCTGACTATTCTCAGTGCCCGAATTCCTACCTTATCCAATCCCGCACAGCATCGGATTCTCGATGAAGTTCTTTCTAAAGAACCTTTGGGCTTAATAACTGACGAAAATCAATCCAAGTGGGCAGATGTAGTACGTTGGGTTTATAACACCTTAGTTCAAGCAGAAGAATATGGCATTACTTCAGGCAATATTGAGGATTTGATCACCCAGAATACTGACTCTAACTCCGCGAATGACTCTAACTCCGCCATTCGCCAATTCTTAGGCTTGGAAGGGAATATAGGTGAAGCGCTAGGTTTGCCAAAGGACTTTACTGTGAAGGCGATCGAAGCAGTAGGGAACTATGGAGAAATGTACGATCGACATTTCAATTCCAACGTTCTCCGTCGCGACAGTAACGCACTTGCTGCCGACTTTGGCTTGCAGTATTCGCCACCTTTTTCTGGTACGACTGGGAACAATACAGTGGTGGGCACTGAAGGCAATGACTTACTCAATGGCAACTCCGGCGACAATTTCCTCAATGGTAATCAAGGGAACGATACTCTCTATGGCGGTCAAGGCAATGATACCGTTTGGGGCGGCAAAGGCAATGACTTTGTTTCTGGTAGCAAAGGCAATGACATTCTCTTTGGCGGCAAAGGCAGTGATACTCTCAATGGAGATGCCGATGACGACTTGCTCAATGGTGGCAAAGGCAAGGACATTCTCTTTGGCGGTAAAGGCAATGATATTCTCAATGGAGGTGCGGGTGACGACTTGCTCAATGGTGGCAAAGGACGCGATACTTTTGTTTTAACGCCGGGAAATGGAACTGATACGATCGCAGATTTTACTATTGGCCAAGACTTATTAGAATTAGCAGGCGGCCTCAAATTTGAGCAGTTAACTATTACCCAAGGTACAGGCACTCAAGCCCGGGATACCCTGCTCCGTCTTGTTAGCACTGGGGCAGTTTTAGCATCTCTGACTGACTCATCAGCTAGTTCTATCACTCCGGCAATGTTCACCTTAAACTAATAACGAACTTTCATAAAAAAGAAGGAACAAATTATTTAATCTTTGTTCCTTCTTTCCGAGTTTTCGATAAGTCAATCTACAGCTTGACTTCGATATCTACGCCGGCTGGCAAATCCAGTTTCATCAAAGCGTCAATTGTTTTAGCCGATGGCTGGTGAATGTCGATGATGCGGCGGTGCGTGCGGGTTTCAAAGTGTTCGCGAGAATCTTTGTCTACGTGGGGCGATCGCAGCAAGCAGTAAATCCGCCGTTTTGTCGGTAGGGGAATCGGGCCGATCGCTGTGGCTGCTGTCCGATTTGCTGTATCTACAATCTTTTCGCAGGATGCGTCTAGAATTCGGCGATCGAAAGCTTTGAGGCGAATGCGAATTTTTTGCTGTTGAATTGTTGCCATTTTTGTTTCTTTAATTTTCTAGGTTCAGTTTATTTTTAGTCATTAGTTATTAGTTATTCGTCATTAGTTATTAGTCATTAGTTATTTAATCGTTAACTACTAACCGCTGACTGCTGACTGATGACTACTGACTGATGACTGCTGACTACTCACTAAATAGCAGAAAAGCCTGATTAAATTTGGCGGCTTTTCTGCTATTTAAGCTGTTATCGGAGTCCTACTTGAGGATTTTGGAAACAACGCCAGCGCCGACGGTGCGGCCGCCTTCGCGGATAGCGAAGCGCATTCCTTGTTCGATCGCGATCGGGTGAATCAACTCAACAGTCATTTTGATCCGGTCACCTGGCATCACCATTTCTGCTTCACTACCGTCATCAGCGGTGAACTGGTTGATCGTGCCGGTCACGTCAGTGGTACGGACGTAGAATTGAGGGCGATATCCAGAGAAAAAGGGCGTGTGCCGGCCGCCTTCTTCCTTCTTGAGGATGTACACTTCAGATTCAAACTGAGTGTGAGGACTGATGGATTTGGGCTTGGCAATTACCATGCCTCTTTCAATATCCGCCTTTAAAATCCCCCGCAGCAGTAGACCCACGTTGTCGCCAGCAATGCCTTCATCCAACGACTTGGTGAACATTTCCACACCAGTCACCGTAGTGCTGCGAGTGTCCTTAATGCCAATCACTTCTACTGTTTCGCCGACTTTGATTGTGCCGCGCTCAATCCGACCAGTAGCAACAGTACCCCGACCAGTAATCGAGAATACGTCTTCAACTGCCATCAAGAAAGGCTTGTCAACTTCGCGTTCTGGTGTGGGGATGTAAGAATCTACTTCTTCCATCAGCTTGTAGATTTTGTCAACCCACTCATTTTCGCCCTTGACAGTCTTGGGATTAGCAAGCATCGCTTCGAGAGCTTTCAATCCCGAACCTGTGACGATGGGGATGTCATCGCCCGGAAAATCGTAAGAGCTCAAAAGTTCGCGAACTTCTAGTTCTACCAATTCCAACAGTTCAGCATCATCCACCATGTCTTCTTTGTTCAAGAAGACAACCAGGCTAGGAACGCCAACTTGCTTAGCTAGCAGGATGTGTTCGCGAGTTTGAGGCATGGGGCCGTCTGCTGCTGACACTACTAGGATGCCGCCGTCCATTTGAGCTGCACCGGTGATCATGTTTTTCACATAGTCAGCGTGTCCGGGGCAATCTACGTGGGCATAGTGCCGAGTTGTGGTTTCGTATTCCACGTGAGCAGTATTAATCGTAATACCCCGTGCTTTTTCTTCAGGCGCAGCGTCGATGTCGGCGTAGTTCTTAGCCTTTGCTTGACCTAGTGCAGAGAGAGTCATCGTAATCGCGGCGGTCAAAGTTGTTTTGCCGTGGTCAACGTGACCGATCGTGCCGATGTTTACGTGGGGTTTATTCCGTTCAAATTTTGCGCGTGCCATTCTTGATTTGTTCCTTGTTTCTTTTAGCGATTTTAGACTTGAGATTTTAGATTCTAGACTTTGGATTCAATCCAAAATCCAAAATCTAAAATCCAAAATCATTAGTTCCCTTTGTTCTTAGCGATAATGGCTTCAGCCACGTTTCGCGGCACTTCTTCGTAATGGCTGAATTCCATTGTGAAGATGCCTCGACCTTGGGTTTTCGAGCGGATGTCGGTGGCGTAACCAAACATTTCTGCTAGTGGAACTTTTACAGAAACTTTGGCTATCCCCTGATCCGTCTCTTGACCTTCGATCTGACCCCGACGCGAGTTGAGGTCTCCGATGACGTTCCCGATGTAATCTTCGGGAACTTCAACCTCTACTTTCATCATAGGCTCTAGCAGCACTGGCGACGCCTTCATCACGGCTTCTTTGATCGCCATTGAACCGGCGATCTTAAATGCCATTTCTGAGGAGTCTACGTCGTGGAAAGACCCGTCTACCATAGTAGCTTTGAGGTCAATCACGGGATACCCTGCTACAATACCTGATTCGCAGGCTTCTTTCATCCCTTGTTCTGCAGGGCCGATGTACTCTTTGGGTACAGTGCCACCAACAATTTTGGAGACAAATTCAAAGCCGCTTCCGACTTCGGTGGGTTCTAGTTCGATCACAACGTGACCGTACTGACCTTTACCGCCACTTTGGCGGATAAATTTACCTTCGGCGCGGACGGATTTGCGAATGGTTTCACGGTAGGCTACTTGTGGCTGACCCACGTTGGCTTCTACTTTGAATTCCCGCAGCATCCTGTCTACCAGGATTTCCAGGTGCAGTTCGCCCATGCCGGCGATGACTGTCTGGTTGGTTTCTGGGTCAACGTTGACTCGGAAGGTGGGGTCTTCTTCCGAGAGTGACTGGAGGGCTTTGGAGAGCTTCTCCATGTCTTGTTTGGTTTTGGGTTCGACAGCCACGGAGATGACTGGCTCTGGAATAAACAGAGATTCCAGAATCACTGGTGCTCCTTCTTCGCAGAGGGTGTCGCCGGTGAAGGTGTCTTTCAAACCCAAGGCTGCTCCCAAGTCTCCGGCTCGGAGTTCCTCAACTTCTATCCGATCGTCCGCTTTGAGTACAATTAGGCGAGAAACCCGCTCTTTTTTGTCTTTGGTGGAGTTGAGGACGTAGGTTCCTTTTTTGAGGATACCGGAGTAGACGCGAACAAAGGTCAGGCGACCGTAGGGGTCAGCCATGATTTTGAATGCCAGGGCTGACAGGGGGGCGTTGTCGTCGGCAAACCGCTCTGCTGTGTCGCCGTTGGGTAGGAGTCCTTGAATTGGAGGAACTTCCAAGGGCGACGGCAGATAGTCGATGACTGCATCCAACAACAACTGAACGCCTTTGTTTTTGAAGGCCGAACCGCACAACATGGGGACGATCGTACCTTCGACAGTGCCATGACGCAGGGCCAAGCGGATTTCGTCTTCCGTTAACTCTTCGCCTTCGAGGTATTTCTCCGTGAGGGCGTCGCTGGTTTCTGCTACGGACTCTATCAGCTTGGTGCGGTATTCTACGGCTAGATCCTTTACTTCATCGGGGATTTCTACTTCCTCGATATCGGTGCCGGTGTTGTTGTTGTAGATGTAGGCTTTCATTTGCACTAAATCTACAATTCCCCGGAAGTTTTCTTCGCTGCCGATCGGGATTTGGATGGGTACGGCGTTCGCTCTCATTCGATCGCGAATTTGGCCGTAGACTTTGTAGAAGTTTGCCCCCATCCGATCCATTTTATTGACGAACACGATCCTCGGTACTTTGTACCGATCAGCCTGTCGCCAAACTGTTTCGGATTGCGGCTGCACTCCCCCTACCGAGCAGAACACTGCGATCACTCCGTCGAGCACTCGCATCGAGCGTTCGACTTCGATCGTGAAGTCTACGTGTCCGGGAGTGTCGATGATGTTGATTTTGTAATCTTTCCAACTGGTGGTGATAGCAGCGGCAGTAATCGTAATTCCCCGCTCCCGCTCTTGCTCCATCCAGTCAGTGACTGCTGTTCCCTCGTGCACTTCACCCATTTTGTGAACCATGCCTGAATAGAACAGAATTCTTTCAGTTGTTGTTGTTTTGCCCGCGTCTATGTGGGCTGCGATGCCGATGTTGCGAGTTTTTTCTAGCGGGACGGTACGTGCCACAGCTACCTCCTTAATCTTGTGTTGCTGTTATAATACTATTATACTACACAGTAACCCTATTTTGCACTCCCCAGTGACTTACAAAAGTCTCTGGAGCTTATTGTTACATTTTAATATTTTTTGCAAGATTTGTTTACAAAAATATTAAGGATGCGACATGGAGGATTCAGAGAGTGCATGAATTTTGAGTGCATGAATTTTGATTTTGAGAGTTTTGAGTTTGCTTCACGAATCGCAAGTGCGCCAAGAGAAGCAATCTCAACACTCAAAACTTACACTTTCCAATTTCTCACCCGATGCTTTTATACCGCACGATCGCGCCCTTCTCCATGCCCGTTGTTGCAGTTAGTAGCGGTAGTGAGCAAAAGCCTTGTTAGCTTCAGCCATCCTGTGAGTTTCTTCGCGCTTGCGAATAGCACTCCCTGTTTCGTTAGCTGCATCCATCAGTTCGTTGGCTAGCTTGGCTGCCATCGAGCGGCCGGTGCGGGCGCGGGCAAATCTGATCAGCCAGCGGAGGGCGAGGGTTGTACCGCGATCGGAACGCACTTCCATTGGCACTTGGTAGGTGGCGCCACCTACCCGGCGGGCTTTGACTTCGACCAGGGGTGTCGCGTTTTTGACTGCTTTTTCAAACAAGTCTAACGGTTCAGCCCCTGTGCGTTCTTGGATGGTTTTGAGGGCGTCGTAGACGATGCTGGAGGCAACGGATTTTTTGCCGTGCTGCATGATCCGTCTCACCATCATGCTTACCAACCTGCTGTTGTAGGTTGGATCTGGTGGAACTGGACGTTTTTGAATAACTGTGCGGCGAGACATAGTTCTATTTGGGATTTTTGATTTTGAATGATTGAGTTTGGGGTTTTGGGATCACATCTCGATTTATGACGATCGAGCGTGCAATTGAGCGGCGCGATCGGATTTATTTTTGCTTCCCAACCCCGACGATCGGGCGAGTTCCGTGTTATTTTTTCTCTTTAGGACGCTTGGCCCCGTATTTGGAACGACCCTGCTTGCGGTCTTTCACCCCAGCGGTGTCTAATGTACCCCGAATGATGTGGTATCTAACTCCGGGCAGATCTTTTACCCGACCGCCCCGGATCATTACTACCGAGTGTTCTTGCAAGTTGTGACCGATCCCTGGGATGTAGGCGGTGACTTCAAAACCAGAGGTCAGCCGTACCCGAGCCACCTTCCGCAGCGCCGAGTTGGGTTTTTTCGGGGTGGTCGTGTACACTCTGGTGCAAACTCCGCGGCGCTGCGGGCAACTCTTGAGAGCTGGCGATTTGGTTTTTTTCTGCGTTTGTTCCCGTGCTGAACGGATGAGTTGCTGAATAGTGGGCATGAGTTACGGCATTTCTAGCTTTTTGCTGAATATAGTGATTTGGCTGTATCCGCACTGAAAGTCCCTTCCCCTCTGGGGGGACGGGATGAATGAAAATAATTATGGGTAAGTGAGGATACCAGACTCTGTATTGTACACGACGCGAGTTTCTTTGGCAAGAAATTTGCGCGATCCGCGATCGAACTTTCTTCCTTGCTGCAAGTTGGGAGGGGGCGAGCGCAACGGGCGAATGGTATGTGACATCCTATAATTTAGGCGCAACTATGATGATTTTCACAGCCGTCAGCAAAATTTATGACGATCGCAATATCGCGCTTTTGCGATCGAATTACCATTGTGAGGAGAGGCGCATTAACTCTAGCCTGCGATCGCATCACAGTCTATAGCCGATCTACATCACATAAAGTTATCTAAAATTGCCCGACAATAAGAAATATACATTGAGTTGACGGCAGATGACAACCAAAGCTTATATTCCTGAATATAAAATTTCCGAACTTTACTTGAATATTTGGAAATCCGGTAAGATCGATCGGACTGTGTTCCAGCAAATTCAATACGCAATTAATTCTCACAGTTTAAAAAGTTCAGACGATCGAAAAATTGTCAGCAGGCTGCTGTATGCAGTACGGCGGGGATGGGTGTCAGTGACGGACTGAGTTGCTTGGGACTTTTGAGTCGGGGCGCGAGATTGCTTCGTGACTCCCCGGGCGTAGCTGCGTCACTGAGTTGTGAGATTGCCACCCATTTGCCGCCCACAGAGCACCCCGCGTGCGTTGTGCAGGAGTTGTGAACTAAAATCTCATCCATAAAATTAGAGGACTCCCCAATAGATGCACCGCTCTTAAAAGGAAATATTAAGGTAAAAGGACACGGTATGTTTAATTCTACAGAACTGCTGATAGAGGCTTTCATCCAACAACTTCAGAACGGGTACAGCCGCACTTACGGAGGCTACAAATCAGACTATGCTGACATTATTGCCTGGGTGGGGGCAATGGCGTTAGAAAACATCGCTAACAGCGACGCTCTTTATCACAATGTAGAACACGCCATTTGCATTAGCTTAGTCGGTCAAGAAATCTTGCGGGGAAAACACATTCGCAAGGGCGGAGTTTCCTGCGAAGATTGGCTGCACTTCATCATTTCGTTGCTGTGCCAAGACATCGGATATGTCAAAGGAGTTTGCCGGCAAGACCAAGAATCAGAAGGATTGTATGCTACGGGAAAAGATGGCATGAGAATTGCACTTGCTCCCGGTGCAACAGCGGCCAGCCTAGCTCCTTACCGAGTTGACCGAGCTAAATTGTTTATTGACGAGCGCTTCGGCAACCACAAGCTAATTAATGCTGAGATAATTAAGCAGAACATAGAACAGACTCGTTTCTCGGTGCTTGACGGCAACACTGACGAGGATGCAGTTAATTACTCTAGTTTAGTTCGCGGTGCTGACTTGATAGGTCAGCTCAGCAACCCGCAATATTTGCAGAAAATTGGCGCGCTGTTTTACGAGTTGGAAGAAAGCGGTGCTACTAAAGTTTTGGGCTATCGACATCCGGGCGACTTGCTGCAAAGCTACTCTAAGTTTTACTGGAGCGGGATTTATCCTCACATCAGTGAATCTCTCGGTTACTTGCAGTTGACGCAGGAAGGCAAACAGATTGTGGCTAGTTTGTACGCTAACATATTTCGGATGGAACACCAACGTTGCGATTCTGACGTTGCTTAAGGGCAGGGGAAGGGAAAGGCGGCAAGTTGTGAATGCGTGAGATTGCTTTCATAATAATTGCTTCGTTAACATTCCTTGCAACGGTATTAAAGAGAAGGGAAAGACGGCGAGTTTTGAAGGCGTGAGATTGCTATCCTAAGAATCACTTTGCTCGCATTCCTTGCAGCGCCATTACCGGACCTGAGTTAAAGAATTAGCAATTACCAATTACTAATTTACCCTGGTCGAAATATATTTCATCCAACTCAACTAATTTCCTCCTCAATCTCAACTAATTTCCTCCTCAATTTCTGAATGATATCTCGGACACAACCAATTGCTGGGCACCAAAGAAGGCCATCCCTCGCGCAGCGCTTCCAAACAAACAGCACGCACAGTTAATTGACAGTCAAGCAGTTCTACACCAGCTTTTTCAACTTGCTTTTTGCCAATCTTTAAAATTGATTCATCGCTAAATTCAAAGGTTTTGTGACACTGAATACAAACCAGATGGTGGTGGTGGTGTAATTCCGGCAAATTCAGTTCGTAATGTTTGTGTCCTTCTGCTAATTCTAGTTCACGCAAAATCCCAATTCTGGCTAATAAATGCAGGGTTCGGTAGACAGTAGACAACCCAATTCGTTCTCCTTTATTCTGCAAAGTCTTGTATAATTCTTCCGCACTTAAATGATTGCCTTGCCGCAGATTTTGAAAGACACTCAAAATAGTTTCTCGCTGGGGAGTCAGGCGGCAGCCTCTCTGGTTTAGTTCGACTTTGAGTGAGTTAGCGCTGTATAGATTCATGTCGGTAAAAAATCAAAAAATTGAAGGGGGATTTTGCTGGATTATCTGTTATTTGTTCGCGCTCCTTTTTCGATTGTCCTAAAGTGTATTTTGCGGGAAAATCAATCTAAGTTTAGACTCACTCTGCTAGCCACCTATCCCCCTTGCTCAAGGTGGAACTGAATCAGTGGTAGTCGGTATTTGTGCGTAATTTTTGTGAAGTTTAGAGCACTGTTGCCGATCGCCACTGGCAAAACAAGTCTTAGGTTCAAAGTCGGTGCAAGCGCTCGCTTCCTCTGTACAAGCAACCCACGGCCACACTGTACATTTGAGGCGGTAGTCATTAATTTTCCCTCCGGCACCAACGCCCAAGCCGAGTCTGGCTAGGTTGGGCAACAGGATTAAGCCTTGTTCGTACATGGGCAATTCTGGGTTGAAGCGGGAAAGCTCAAATAGGGTATAGGCTCCCGCCCAGAGGACGATGAGGCAAGCATGGGCGACGTGGGTACCGAGCAAACGGCCGTCCAGGTTTGTTAAGCGGGCTTTGCCGGCCCACCGGGAAAAAAATTCTCCTTCGGCTGGGAAGGATTTTTTTGCCATGCTAGTCACGGCGATTTACCTCTGGAGAAAGATGTCAGTGGAGTTTTAAGCGATCGCAGCTTATTGATATAAATAATCAACAATTTTAGTAGTTTAGTCAAGGGGTATTTGAGAAAAATTTTCACTGATTTGAGTTCAGGTATGTAAATCAGTAGGAAAAAACATCGCTATATCAGGATTATGACTGTTTTTGGCGCTTGAGCGGAGTTTGGTCTCTCGTTAGCCAAAATAGCAGCTAAAGGAATATTTCTAAATTTATTGATAAATAATATTATTAAAAAGTATTATGGCTAGAGTATTGTTCAAGTAGCTATCCAATCCTCTCGGAAAAGACAAGGTGGAAAAAGAAATCCGGTACTTTCCTATGGACAAGCTTCTCTAAAAGTACGGTTAGAGGGGGGCGCGGGATTGTTTTTTTCCGACTCCAGAGAGTTAATGCCTACTTCTTGACCGAAAATTTGGGTCTCAAGCCTTCAGTGGCCGGCTTTATGTTATAATTTAATTGGTTGAAATACCCACCTAAGATTGCAGCGATATATACTCATTCTGAGTTGAAACCGGGACTGATCCAGTAATAGGGAAAGACTGAAGGGCAATGGTTAAAATCCAACCTGGAAGCAAAATAAAAAGTATTGTTAATGTTTTTCAAACAAAACGATACATATAGTCGGGATAGGGCATTGCCACGACTTAAAATGAACATGGAGACTCAGTAAAACTACTTCGGTAGTATTGGTCGATGAAGTGTTAAGAATCCCCGCACATGAAAGGTCGGGGAGTATGTCAAATATTCATCTCAAACTCCAAACAACAAAGCCTGATAGCCAATGCTCTCAGGCTTTATCTAGCAGGATTTTTAACTGCTTGTTGCATTTGGCGCGCTAGCTCAAGCAGAGGATTTGGTTTCTTCAGCTACTTGCTCGTTGTTGGGCAACTCCAGGCAATAACCGGCTCCGTATACGGTTTTGATGTACCGAGGATGGCGGGGATCGGGTTCCATCTTGGTTCTCAGGTGTCTGATGTGTACACGAATAGTTTCGATGTCGTCGTCGGGGTCGTAACCCCACACTTCTTTGAGAATTTCGCTGGGAGAGACTGTCTGACCGTGGCGCTGAAGCAAGCAGTGCAGCAACTCAAACTCTAGGTGGGTCAGTTTGACTGTCTGAGCGTACCAAACAGCTTCAAACCTTTCGGGGACAAGGGTCAGCGGGCCGTAATTCAGGATTTCGGAGTGTTTGGCCGCTTGGGGGATGCGGTCTGTGCGTCTTAGTAGAGCTCGCACTCGGGCTAGCATCTCTTCTAGTTCAAAGGGTTTGGTCAGGTAGTCGTCGGCGCCGGAGTTGAAGCCTTCTACTTTGTCTTGAGTTTGACTTAAGGCTGTCAACATCAAGACGGGAATGTCTGAGGTGCGCTCGTCACGCCGCAAACGCTGACATACGGTAAATCCGTCTACTCTAGGCAGCATGAGGTCTAGCATGATCAGGTCGGGGAGCAGTTGTATGGCTAATGCCTGACCTTTGATGCCGTCTTCTGCCTGGGTGACTTCGTAGCCAGCCATTTCTAGGTTGACGGCTACAAGTTCGGCGATCGCCGCGTCATCATCAATAACAAGTATCCGAGGCATCATTATTTATCTCACCGCTAACCGAATGGCAGATCCTACAGCCTTCTGGGGGTTCCAGGTAACTTTAACGAACAATTTTTTAATTTTAAGCTTCATTAAGGATTATAAGGTTGATTAAGAACTTTCGGGGCTCTGTAAATATTCTTGTACTAATTATAAGCCATAAGAACACATATCAGAAAACTGTTTGCCCCAAATCTTGCTGGGGGCAGATTTTTGGTCGCCCCGAACAGCCTTAAGTTTTGCAGGGTGCGCCTGGGGCTTCACAGAATAGCCCTAACGGTAGTCCGCCTCTTCCATGACCCTATTAACCTTTAACTGTAAATTTTTTCACTTAGCTAATTTTGCTTATAAAATTTTTGTGTTTTTTGAGGGGGTAGGGCTTGCTTTTTTGGGGTATTGACGGTATTATTAAATAATATCAATATAAGTATTTATCAAAAAAAGAATCAATATATCCATTATTTAATGGTATCATATAAAAGTCAAATAATCAATCCCGCAACCTGACAATTTTTGGCCATTTTTTTGCCTGTGGGGCTAATTTTTTTCTCGCCCTGGAATCCGCAAAACAACCGATAAAAACTGCTTGCATACCTACTGAGGGCGAGTTTCCGATCGAGCTGGCTGAGTATTTTGCTTGGGAAGAGTCGGCTTAGAGCCTAATTTTTGGAAATAAAGACCGCCGATGGTGGCTAAGAATATTGTGTAAGCGGCTGCTTGGACGAGATAAAGTAGATCTCTGTATCCAAACAGTGCTTTGAGAAGCACTCCTGGAAATTGTCGATCGGGCAAAATTTCCGCTGCATTCCACACCATCGGGCCTAAAATACAAGAGTGGACTGGTGCGAGGCGATCGGAATAAAAACAAATCGCTGCATACTTGCTATTCATCTGCGACAAAATCCCAGCGGCTTGGTCAAAATGTTTGAGTGCAGATACTGCCAAACCTGCCACGATTAACAGCAACAAAATCCCCATAAACTTGAAAAACAGGCGGATATCAATTTTTACGCCCCACTTGAACAGTAGCGCGCCAATGATTGCCGCCCCAGTCAAACCGCCCAAAGCACCTAAAGCAGGAGTTAAACCTTGTTGAAATTGAGCGCTGACAAATATAACTGTTTCAAAACCTTCGCGCAGTACCGCAATAAAAATTAAGCCAAATACGCCCCAGCCGGCATGGGTATTTTCTGTCAAAGCTGCTGTAACTGCTCCTTCAACTTCTGCTTTGAGAAAGCGCGCTTGCTGAGTCATCCAAATTAGCATCCAGCTTAGCATTGCGATCGCCACAATGCCCAACACGCCCTCTAATAGCTGTTTAATGACTGGTGCGTAAGGCTGCTCAGATGTTGATAGTGCTGCGAGCAATCCATTGAATAAAACACCCACAATACCGCTAGCACCAATGCCGGCGGCGACACCTGCATAAACCCAAGAATTGAGGTGGCTTTGCTCGGCTTTTTTGAGGCAAGCTAGTACAATTCCGACGACTAAGGCGGCTTCTACGCCTTCGCGCAGGGTAATTACAAAAGTTGGTATGGCTTCACTAAAATTCATTTTTTATAATCATGGGGCATGGGCATGAGGCATGGGTTATTGGTCATTGGAAATAACCAATAACCAATTACCAATAACAATTAACTAATGATTAAATCAACTATAATCCCGCAGCATTTTTTTCAATTCTACTTGGTGCAATTCTTCTTGTCCAATCAGATTGCGGGCATATTCTTCCAAATAAACGCTGGAGTCAGTCACAACTTCAAGTAAAGATTTATACTTTTTAAGCGCTTTTTTCTCGTGATTTAAACTTTCTTCTAACAAGTCTTTCACCGAGTGTTTGTATGTTTCTTCGATGGGAGCAATTTTCTGACTGGGATGCCCCTCTAAACCGGTGAGAATTTCTCCTGCTTGTTGGGCGTGGAGTAGGGATTCCGTGGCTTGTGCTTTAAAAAACTGCACGATGGGAATCCGGTTTGGCCCTGTCACCATTAGTGAATAGTGGGTATAGCGCACGACACCTGCAAGTTCCCATTCCATGATGGTGCATAGCAGTTCCTGGGTTTTTTTCTCGTCAAGTTCTTTCATTTGTTGTTTTAGAGGTAGAATGCCTTAGAGGGCGCTGTTTATAATAGCACATTTAAGTTAAAAAGGAAAAGTAAGGTGCTGATGGCGTGCCTTACCGGAGAGATGTTGTATGTGAGCTAGGGGTTAACTTCTAAGGTTCCAGTAGGAGCAAACACTACAGTAAACTTAGCGACTGGTGCTGCACTGTTACGGCTGCTAGTTTCGGAAGATTTCAGCAGATTTGGCAAAGGAGTTTCTTTGGTGTAATCCTTGGCGGGTTGATTGAGCGGCTCGAAATTGTCGTAGCTTGCGGGGCGGAACGCCATCGCCCCATCTTGACTTGTACTGACTCGATAGACTAGATTTTGATGAAAAGTAGGGCTAGTTTGCCAACTTCGATCGATGCGATCGTAGACTTTTAGAGCTAACTCATCTAGTTTGACGCGATCCGTAATTTCTGCTGTCTGATTTGTTCCATCCACCGCCTGAACGTCCTGCTGGCCTGCTGATACAGGTACAGCTTGGACAGTCTTATCTGTACGGCTAGTGGCAATAGCCGTTTCAGTAGACGTATTAGTGAAAGGTACAACCTCTGGAGACTTGTCAGGCAGTTGTTTTTGGGTGTCAACAGCTAAACTGGAATTATTTGCAGCCGGAAGCGCACTGTTACTCGCAATAGCTGGTTAGGCACCCCCTTGGCAACAGCATTAGCGGGATTTGACCCCTCGATTGTCAAAGACTTGACCTGAAAACCGCGAAACTTTTC
Organism: Microcoleus sp. B5-D4; assembly: GCF_036705145.1. Classification (NCBI taxonomy): domain Bacteria; kingdom Bacillati; phylum Cyanobacteriota; class Cyanophyceae; order Oscillatoriales; family Microcoleaceae; genus Microcoleus; species Microcoleus sp. B5-D4. Next base: position 95,019 of record NZ_JAUBTV010000006.1, read on the forward strand.
TTTTTGGCTAACGCGCCACATTGCGATGGGAAAAGTCAATCGATTTTAGATTTGAGATTTGAGATTTTAGATTAAAGCATTGACTTGCGCGAGATAAATTCGGGGGCTCCTTTATCGGATACAGGTTTTTTATTTATCCGTCCTGAGTCTGCGCGTTGGAATGAATCCGGTTTGGAGTTGAATCTGTAAACAAATATTGATAATTGTTATCAAAAAGCTTCAAGGTGAGGGTAGTCGGTAAAATATCCGAATAATTCTTCAGGATTATTTAATGTAAAATTTCTCATCCTCAAAATTCTGCCCATGAGGCGGTAATCTATATCCCATAAGCGATCGCCCGCCCCCAATCCCCCGATCGCGCGATCGCACAAATACCCCCACAGGGGATGGTAAATTTTTGTAAAAAATAGTTGACTAAAGGGCTGGAACTTCTCTCGTTTGGGATACATCAATGCACATACCTGATGGTTTTCTTTCACCGCCAGTAGCCGTTGCCACCGGCATAGCAAGTGCAGCAGTAATTGCAGTTGCCCTAAATCGAACCCGCGCGAGTCTTGGACTCCGACAAGCCCCAATCATGGGCTTAACCACAGCTTTCGTATTTGCAGCCCAGATGATCAACTTTCCCGTAGCCGGCGGTACCAGCGGCCACTTGTTGGGAGGGGCGCTGGCATCTGTGGTTTTGGGGAACCCTTGGGCGGCAACTTTAGCGATGAGTACAGTTTTTATAATTCAGAGCGTCTTGTTTGCCGACGGGGGCATCACCGCCCTGGGAGCCAATATTTTTAACATGGGGCTAGTTGGCATTTGGGTGGGCTGGTGGCTGTTGCAGCCATTGCAGCAACTTTTGGGAGGTTCCAGAAATCGTTTGCCCCTAGCCGCGGGCATCGCCGCTGGCCTCAGCGTCGTGGCTGCTTCGATTTGTGTGGCGATCGAACTGGCAATTTCTGGTACAGTAGGGCTCAATATCGCATTGCCAGGAATGGTAGGCGTACATATTTTAATTGGCATTGGCGAAGGGGTAATCACAGCCGGCGTTTTAACTTATCTCGTCAAAGTGCGGCCGGATTTACTGCCGGGACAACAGCCACAACTGCAGAAATGGGTAGTGCCAGTAATCGGAGTTTTATTAATTTCCGGGGTGCTTTCACTGTTCGCATCAAGTTGGCCTGACGGGTTAGAAGCGGTAGCCGAAAAATACGGCTTTAAAGATAAAGAAGCTGTGGCGATCGAAAATCCCACTCCTTTAGCAGATTACACAGTTAAAGGATTAGAAGAACAGCCTATTGGTACTAGCATTGCTGGACTTTTAGGGTCTGCCTTCAGCTTCGGCGCGGCTTTTGGGATTGCTCAGTTGGTGGTAAAACCTAAAGATGTCTAAACTCTCCATACCTTTTCGATTGCGAGTGTCTCTCACAATTGTGATTGGCATGGGTTTTCTGAAGACAGGCGCTTGGCTGTGGCTGGGAATTTATGGGGCGATCGCACTTTTTTGGTCGTTTTGGCTCCGGGCGCCGGCGCGAACCCTAGCGCAACTGTTGGGAGCAGAATTGATTTTTCTCTCCTTATTAGTGCTGCCCCAAGGTTGGGAACGAGCCAGTTTTCTGTTGCTGCGTTCCCTAATTTGCCTGCTAATTATGAACAGCTTCCTGCTAACTTTGCCACCCCACAGTTTCGGAATCGCCCTCAAAGGATTACCCCTACCAGCAGGTTTGCAAGAGATTGTACTTTTAACAGGACAATACTTAGAAATCCTGCTGTCCGAAGTCAACCGCATGAAAAGATCAGCCCAACTCCGGGGCTTGTCCGGTACCGGAGGATGGCTGCGCTACGCCAGTGCTTCCATGATCGGAGCGCTTTATTTGCGAAGTCTCGATCGGGCAGAAAGAGTACACGCAGCCATGCTAATTCGGGGATATCAAGGAGCTTTACCTGCCGACTCAAAATCAACACCAAAAGAGCGACTGTGGCTGACACTAGCAATTGTAATAGCAGCCGGATTAACAATAGCTTCTTACGGTTATTCGTAATTGGGCATTGGGCATTTAACTGGTTCCCAGGCAGAGCCTGGGAATCCATATCCAGAGGCTCTGCCTCCCTTCTTGCGGAGGAAAATTGGAGGCAGAGCCTCCCGATCTGCGTTCCCCGGCAGAGCCTGTGAGCGAGTAGAATTGGTAATTGATTAATTCATTCCTCTACCTTTTGCCTTCTCCCTTCCCCTCTCTGCGCCCTCTGCGCTCTCTGCGGTTAAACACTCTTAATCCTAAAATAGAGGAAAATAAAACTTGAGTAGACTAAAATCCGTGCCAACAATCGAAGTAGAAAATTTAGTATTTGGCTATCCCGATCAAAAGCCAGTATTGCGGGGAATTTCTTTTACTTTGCAACCGGGAGAAAGAGTTGCTCTACTCGGCCTGACAGGTGCTGGTAAAAGCACTTTGCTCGAAAACTTGATCGGATTAAAAATGCCTCAAGCGGGCGAGATTAGAGTGCAGGGAAAAAAGTTGGAAGAGGCGACTTTATCGCAAGCGCGCAGGCAGATTGGATTTTGCTTTCAAGATGCTAACGACCAGCTATTCATGCCGACTATTTTAGAGGATGTCATGTTCGGGCCGCGCAATTACGGAGTGCCGCCGGGAGTTGCGCGCGATCGAGCTTTATCACTATTAGACGAATTTGGTTTAGTAGAATTTGCCAACCGTTCGGCCCACGAACTTTCGGGAGGTCAAAGAAGATTAGCAGCCTTGGCAGCAATTTTAGCATTAGAGCCGGCAATTTTAATCTTAGACGAGCCGACCAACGGACTAGATCCCTCGTGGCGGCGTCACTTGGCGTCTGTTTTGTCCCAATTGCCGATCGAGGTAATTTTGATCGCTTCTCATAATTTGAATTGGATCGGAAAAACGACTCAAAGGGCGTTAGTTTTGGCGGATGGTGAGATTAAAATTGACAGGAAAACTAAAGAGTTGCTGGCAGATAAATCAACTCTCGAATATTACAATTTGCCGCCCGATTGGTAATAAAAAATTGGTCATTAGTCATGACCAAAAGCAGTCATAACTAACCACAAGCGATGGTAAGGATTGGGGGGCAATTACAGGCAATATATATCTGTAGTTAAAGCTCGAATTTGCGGACGGTCTCATTGTACAAATGAATAGCTAAATCGCGCAGGATTTGTTCATTTTGAAACTCACTTCCTAACTTTTGTTTTGCCATTTGAACACACAATTTCATCAACTCTGATGAAGTTTCGAGATGAAGTGCGATCGCCCTTTGCTTTTGTTCAAACCCGGCCTCGATTTCCGCCAGCCTTTTTACCGATTGACAATTCGCAAATTCCTCTGAATTTTCAGCTTTTTTTTCCTGCTTTCTCTTTTGGACTTCCTCGGAAAAACCCCCAGCAATTATCCCTGCCGGTAACGCAAAAATTCCAATTCCCAAAAAGGCTAACATGGCTCCTAACAATTTTCCTAAAGGAGTGATGGGATAAATATCGCCGTAACCAACAGTAGTTAATGTCACAACTCCCCACCACATTGCATCGGGGATGCTGCCAAAAGCTTTGGGATGTGCCTCGTATTCAACAAAATACATGATGCTAGAGGCAAATATTAACAGAATAAAAACTGCAAATGCAGTGGCAATCAACTCCTCTTTTTTAGCGTACAACACTGCTCCCAGAGTTCGGACTGACTCTGAATAACGGCTCATTTTTAGCAAGCGCAACAATCGCAGAACACGAATTAAGTTAACGAAGTTTAAACTAGGAAATAACAGCAATAAGTAAAAAGGTAAGATGGAAATTAAATCTATCAAACTTAGGGGTGTCAGAGCATATGTCAATCTTCCCCAAAGCGGGTGGCTGTATCTGCGATCGACTGTAGACACCCATAGCCTCAAAATATATTCTATTGTAAATACTAAGGAGGAAACAATTTCGATATTTGCCAAAAGCGATGTGTGTTCTGGCGACAATGTGGGCGAAGTAGAAGCAATAAAAGCTGCGACATTGATCAGGATTAAACAAGTTATGACAACATCATCGGCTAAACTGTATAAATTGCTAGAGTCTGAGGTTTCTAAAATTTCATAAATTAAAGTCGGGATTTTTTTACGCATCTGAGTTTGTCCTAAAAACTTAGCAATTAACGCTGGCGGTTGACTACAGTCTAAGCAATTAAATTCAAAAAAATCAGCAGGAGTTGCCCTAAAGCTAAAAAAATGGTTTCTTCAAAGAGGCTCTTGTTGCCAAACTCAATATTTCTCATGGAAAGTGGGTTGTTTGGGGCAACGGCGCTCTAGTAAAATTTAGAGTTAATCTGGAAAGAATTCCCAACTATTACTGGATTTGCAGGCAAAAATCATGAAGGTAGCCGTATTCAGCACCAAATCCTACGATCGCACATTTCTGGAAGCAGCGAATGTCGGCGGCAAACACGATTTAGTTTTTTTTGAACCGCGTCTGAACCTGGAAACCAGCGTTTTGGCTGCTGGATTTCCGGCTGTTTGCGCGTTCGTGAACGACTGCTTGGACGCGAAAACGCTCGGGGCGATCGCCGAAAAAGGAGTCCGCTTGCTGGCCCTGAGATCGGCCGGATTCAATCACGTCGATTTAGCAGCAGCGAGGGATTTAGATCTAACTCTGCTGCGAGTTCCTGCTTATTCTCCCTACGCAGTGGCAGAACACGCAGTCGCTTTGATTTTGTCCCTCAACCGCAGAATCCATCGGGCCTACAACCGCGTCCGCGAAGGCAATTTCGCCCTAGATGGCTTGTTGGGTTTTGACCTCCACGGCAAAACGGTGGGAATCGTCGGAACAGGCAGAATTGGCGCAATTACTGCCCAAATTCTGCGCGGATTCGGGTGTCACTTGCTGGGATACGATGTTTACCACAACCCAGATTGCCTCGCCCTAGGCATGGAATACGTCGCACTCCCGGAACTGTTCGCCGCCTCTGATATTGTCAGCCTGCACTGTCCGCTGATACCGGAAACTTACCATTTAATCGGTGCAGAGGCGATCGAGCAAATGAAACCAGGGATGATGCTGATCAATACCAGCCGCGGTCAGTTGATTGACACTAAAGCTGTCACCAAAGCACTGAAATCTGGTATAATTGGGTACCTCGGATTAGATGTTTACGAACAAGAGACGGATCTGTTTTTTGAGGATTTGTCAAATCACGTTATTCAAGACGACGTATTTCAGCGCTTGCTGACTTTTCCAAACGTCCTGATTACCGGACACCAAGCTTTTTTCACCGAGGAAGCTTTGAAAAATATCGCCGAAACCACGATCGGCAATATCACCGACTTTGAACAAGGACGCCCTTGCCCGAATCAAATCGACCTCGATCAAGTGAAAAAATGAGTCAAAAGAGCGATTTGGCAGCGAAGGCAATTGTTTAAAATCAAGTCATATCGTTATTTTTGCTTGCAATTTGTGAAACTCTGCCTTAGTCTCATCAATTAGTCCCTGCAGCGCGGATGCTGTGCTAATTGCCGGAGAATTATACTGGCAGCAATTCACAGCCTGCAATTTTACCTGACAACGGAGGAAGTATCCAATGACACAAGCTAACTTTTCGGACGACGCACAAACAGTCACTGAAATCGTCACAGTAGATCTGGTGGAGGACAAACCGGGAGTCATGACTACAGTGACAACCACAGAAACAACGGCAAGCCAGTTCCAAGATATTAAAGACCAAGTTATTACAATTTTGTCGGAACTCCCAGCCTATCTATCCAATTTTTTTGCTGACTACCAAAAGCCCCTCATAACTGTTGGTTTAATTCTGGCAGGCGGTATTAGTATTAAGGTAATGCTGGGAGTGTTAGGAGCTCTTAATGATGTCCCTTTGGTAGCTCCAGTTTTTGAGTTGATTGGCATGGGATATACGGGTTGGTTTGTTTACCGCTATCTGCTCAAGGCTTCTAATCGCCAAGAGTTGTTAACGGAAATTGATTCTTTAAAAGAACAAGTTGTAGGTAAAGATTCTTAGAGGAAGGAAGGCACAACACGGATTTTGACACGGATACACGGATGAATTTAACTGTTTTTCTTTTTGTCTCCCGCTCTCTCAGCAGGACTAAGGAAAAAAAATGATTCGATCCGCTATTGTTAGTGGTAAGGTGCGCGGCCCGGCGCACCCTACGGATACAGTGTATGCGTCCAGGACTGTCTCTATGTCTCCCGCTCTCAATTTGGATGGCAAACTTGTTGTAAAGTGGCGGTAAAGTCGGGGTAGGAAATGGCAGCAGCTTCTGCCCGGTGAATGTTAGTAATACCTGTGGCGTTGAGGGCTGCGATCGCCAAACTCATCGCTATTCTGTGGTCGGTGTAGCTGTCAACATCCGCGCCGGTCAAAGGAGTTCCCCCGGTAATTTCTAAACCGTCGGGTAACTCGGAAATTTGGGCTCCCATGCGGTTGAGTTCGGCAGCAGTCACGGCCAGCCGATCGCTCTCTTTGACTCGCAACTCGGCCGCATCTCGAATTATTGTAGTACCCGACGCAAAGATCGCCGCTACGGCCAAAATCGGGATTTCGTCAATCAGTCGGGGAATTAAGTCGCCCGCAATGGTGCATCCCCGCAATTGGCCGGAACTGCGAACCAAAATATCCGCTACCGGTTCCCCGGCCGCCTCTCGCTGATTTTGCAGTTCAATGTCGGCCCCCATCATTTCCAAAGCTTCCAAAATGCCTGTACGAGTTGGGTTGACGCCGACATTTTCGACTACGAGTTCCGAACCCGGAACGATCGCCCCAGCAACTAGCCAAAATGCCGCCGAACTAATATCCCCCGGTACAATCACATTCTGCCCTTGCAGTTGTGTCGGCCCAGTGACTGTCACGCTACAAGTTTCTGGATCGACGCTCAATTGGGCTCCAAACGCTCGCAGCATCCGCTCGCTGTGATCCCGCGACAGAGCGGGTTCTGTGACTGTAGTTTCTCCGCTTGCCATCAAACCGGCGAGCAAAATGCAAGATTTAACTTGAGCCGAGGCGATCGGAGAATGGTAGTGAATCGGTTTTAACTGCTGTCCGAGTATCCCTAAAGGAGCTAAAGAATTACTTTTTCGGCCCCAAATTTGCGCTCCCATTTGTTGCAGCGGTTTAATGACGCGCGACATGGGGCGCGATCGCAAAGAACTGTCACCCGTTACCGCAAAAAAACGCCCCGGATGAGAGGCTAAAATTCCCAACATCAGCCGCATCGTCGTGCCGGAATTACCCGCGTCCAAGACTTCTACAGGCTCCTCTAACTCGCCAATTCCAACGCCCCGGACTGTCACCCGTTCTGCATTGAGTTCCGAAACTTTGGCTCCCAGGAGCGAGAAACATTTAGCCGTGCTGCGGGGGTCTTCTCCTAGGAGTAGTCCCTCAATAGTAGTTTCACCTTGGGCGATCGCACCCAACATCAAAGCTCGGTGAGAAATCGACTTATCGCCGGGAACTCGAATCCTCCCCACCAGCGACAAGCCCGAGGCCGGTTTTTGAATGCTTAAAGTTTGGCTTTTGTCAAGAAGCGTAGTAGTTATAATGTCAGCTTGCATTGAGATAAACTAGGATTAGATGGCGTTAGCTATCCTACCTTTTTCTCAGTCCTAAGTTAGTCGTCTTTTGTACGGCCTGCGGGTTTTTTCCCAATGTGTCCGGTTAACTTAAAGGCTGATTAAACTCGCCCGGAGACTCCGCTGTCAGTTCTCGATGACACGGGAGTGCGGACGCAACGGCACGGATTTCACATTAATTTCACAAATATTATCCGTGTATCTGCTTAGATTTCATCTCCAGCTCTCAGTTATCGACCAGATGATTGAAGTTTGACTGAACAATTTTAGATTTTCGATTGCGAGTTGTAGATTTTTCATTTTTTTAAGCAAAAGCTCCGGAATTTGGAACCCAGCCAATCTAAAATCTAAAGTCTAAAATCTCAAATCTCAAACCGCCCGATCCACAACAACCCCTAAACTTTTATTTATGCTGACCCATCACCGCAAGCCAGTAAGTTTATCGCTCGTCTCCACAGATTTACCTTTGTGGTCAGTCGTTGAAACCGCTGCTACCCTTTATCAAAAAGACCGGGATCGCTTTCACTTGTTGTTACACGAACCAGCAATAATCGATCGCGAATTTTCCGACGGTTCCAACGAATCTGCCGAGCAAGTTACAATCTTACCCCCAACTACAAAACCCCGGTTGCTCTGGCTAGAAGTTTCGCCCTATCGAGTCATTATGACGATGCAAGGAAACGGTAAATACAGTTACCGCCACTGCTGGGAACGAGGAATGTACGGCCTGAGCCGTTATTGGCTTCAGGGCGAATCGCTGGCGACTCCCGAACAGTTGCGACTCCGCAACTTCACTCGCAACTTGACGCTGACAGGAAAGCCGGAACCGGATCACTTGCAGTTAGAATACGAGTTGTGGTCGGAGAAAGTGCAACTCGGTCGCTATATTTTGAATCTAGAAATTCATCACTAAATTGGGTAATTGCAAAGGGGTAGATAGTAAGTGAAGGCGACGCATTCCTCAAATTCATTCACCCCCCGTGGGTTGTTGGGGTTCGCGTGGCCATCTCAAAACTCCAAACTCTTAGCCTTTAGCGATCGCCCTTACAATAATTAATCAGTTTGCTAGTCAAAGCGTCTTGATTTGCGGCTGCTTGATTCGCCTGTTGACCGGCTCTGATAATATCTGCTTGAGCTGTTTGTATTTGCTCTCGACCTTCTATACTTGTAGAAGCGAGATTTGCAGCCTGAAGACTTTTGCTTATGTCGCCGAGTGCTTGACTAATTTCCTGGAAGGATTTAACCGATGGCTCCTGAATTTCTTTGAGGGTTGGATCTGTTATTCGCAGTTCCTCAAGTTCATTCGCTATCAGGTTCAAATTTTTAGCTAAATTGTCGGTAGTTGCAGCATCGTTGCTGTCTTTATCAACATCAATGAGAGCGTTGCCTTTGTTGACAATTTCAGTAAATTTAGTACACTGGATAGTTCGGCTATCGCTGCAACTAATCGTCAGCGTACAGCAAGCAACAACTATCAGCAAGATGGCAATCTGTTTGCGAAAAAAGTACATGAACCCTCGGTTGCAAAAAAGTAGATTCTGGGATTTTGTCGTAGAGTGCGTCACTCGATTTTCGATTTTCGATTTTCGATTTTCGATTTACTTGCGACATTGAATCAAAGGAGCTGGAACTTTGGTCTAAAATTAGGGATTGTCCACAAGGCGAGTGTACGCGGCACAGTATCCGTTTTTGGGTGTGTCAGCGGGCCGATCGATATATCGACTGTCGAAAAACTTTCGCGACATTGAGACACGCTCTACTAAGCTAAACTACGTACCTGTTTAGGAACTATGGTCAAAAACAGCAATAACCTAAAGAAGGGAAGCATTTGGGGATATCTTACCCTGCTTTTGCCTATTTCCTTGACGGCGGTTGCCAGTTTCGAGTCGGGAAGGATGTTTTGGGCGATCGCCACCACAGCGGGCATTGCTTGGGCTTACAAGCTCTACCACCAGCAACAAAAACACAAACTCGCTCATTTAGACTCGGTTTTCTATAAGTTGATCAAGGAAAATCAAGGGCGAGTTACGGCGTTGGATTTGGCGATGAATGCAAAACTCCCCGGAGAAAAGGTTCAAGAGTATCTCGACGAACGAGCCTCTGAGTTTGCAGCGGATTTTGAGGTGACGGAACAAGGCGGAATTTTGTATTATTTTCAAATAGCTCCAACTGTCAATCAAAGCGAAACAGCTAATGTGGCAATAGCTGTTCAAGAGCCTCCCACAAATCGGGAAAAAGCACAAGATAAAAAACCAAATTTATTCCCCATTGCTCAAACCAAGACTCCTCAAAAGCCCAAAATCTCTTTTACCCAGACGGAACTCTCCCGCAGGTTCAAAGTTCACGCAAGTACGATCGGCAAGTGGAAACTTAAGCCGGAGTTTGCTCAGTGGAGCCGCGAAAAAGACCCAGAGGATCTCGCCTGGGAATATTCTACAGAAAACAAGCGATTTTATCCCAAAGATTGAGTGCCTCCGGTATTTGCCAAAATATCTCTATAAACCCGGTTTATACGACGCTCTGCGGTTGGTAACGAATAATTTGGCAACAAACCTGGTTTCTGAGAATTGAGCGCGTCCTGGGCTGATTTTACTGCGATTGACCGAAAGCATCCAGGATACCCGCCACGTGATTCATTCCGAAAGCAGACTCAGAACCCAGAAATAAAAAACCTGTATCCGATGAAACTTGCCGAACGTATTTATCTCGCGCAAGTCAATGCTGCAATTCTTTAATCTAAAATCTAAAATCTAAAATCTAAAATCGATTGACCGCTCGATCTCTTTAGGTTATTTTAAGTAAAATCGTCTTTTGCTGAGTTTGCCAAGTAAAAATCGGTAAATTCGATCGTCCTATCTGTGACTTTTTTCTCCTATGTCCAAAACAACCTTGCGAGTAGTCGCCCGCCTCGCTGCCTTTCCCGACAAAGTAGCAGAACTTAAATCTCTGCTGCTGAGCATTATAGAACCCACTCGCAAAGAAAAAGGCTGCATCAAATACGAACTCCTGCAAAATCAAGCCGATCCCACAGATTTTACCTATGTTGAAGAGTGGGAAAGTGCTGATTTGCTCGAACTACATCTCGGTTCAAGTCACATTCAAGACGCCGTGCAGAAATTAGACGGTTTGGCCGTTGGGCCTCCAGATATCCGCCGCTATGAGTTGCTAGCTTAATCGGGTTTTTATAGCAATTTGATTAAGGTTTTTGAATTAGCTTCGACCCCCCTAGCCCCCCTTAGTAAGGGGGGGGACAAGAGTGAGAGTTAAAATTGTAGTAACTTCCTAAAAATTATGATACCTGCAACAATAAAACAGTTATTTATTTATCCAATTAAAGGGCTGACACCCCAAGCAATGTCGGAGTTTGCTTTAACAGCCGGGCACGGAATTAAGGGCGATCGAGCTTTTGCCTTAATGTTTGCAGATAATCTTGAAGCTGCAAAGATGCCTGCTGACAATGTGCCTTGGATGAGCAAAAAACATTTTGCCGTCCAAAACGATTGGCCTTTGTTAGCAGCTTTAGAATGTCATTATCAACCGGAAACTGCCGTTTTAACAGTCCAGCGTGAAGGAGTTGCAGTGTTATCCGCAGAAACGAACACAGCAGCGGGGCGCGATCGCATCGGCGCTTTTTTCACAGAATATTTGGCGGCAATTGAACCGACAAAAGAAGCGAGACACCCGCAGTTTGCCCCTTTGCAATTAGTCGGCGACACCAGCGGCGAAACTCGTTATCCCGATCGAGAACCCGTACACATTTCTTTACTCAGCCAAGCCACATTAGACCAATTAACAGAAATTGCTGTTCAAAACATTGACGTGGGCCGATTTCGCCCGAACATTGTGCTAGAAGGTATGGCAGCTTGGTCAGAATTTGAGTTGATCGGAAAACAGTTTCAATTAGGCACAGCGCGCATAGAAGTTACAGCACGAATCGGTCGCTGTGTCAATATAGAAGTGAATCCAGAAACAGGCGATCGGGATATTTCCCTACTCAGTTTACTGCAACAGGAATTCGGTCACGCACAAACAGGAGTTTTAGCCAAAATTATCAACAGTGGCACAGTTAAAATCGGCGATGTTTTGACTGCTGTAAAATAGTAGGACTTACGGGCGGGCAGGATGCCCAACCCCTACTCCCCACAAGAAAACTCATTCTTTGTGGAACAGGCATCTTGCCTGTTCAGGAGAATATCTTGCCTGTTCATGAGAATGGTGCAAGATGTGAGATGCACCCTACAAGTCAATAGTCTCTTAATAAAAAGCGACATTAAGATTGTGAATGCTGGCTAACTTCCTCTACAGATAAACCGAGTGCTTCTGCCACTTGCTCTGTATTCAATCCCATTGCCAACAACCGAGGGATGGCATCCCGCCGCGCTTGGGCTTCTGCACTCAAAGCCTGCTCTGCTAAGGAAGCTCGTTCTGTACCTGTCAGCAGCAAATTACCCTCGCTATCCCACCACCGCAGCCACAGCATTGTCTGGTTTTGATAACTGCCTTCCCACAGTCCTAATTCTACGCCCATTGGCGCGATCGGATAATGAGCGCGATCGTTCGGAAGCAACTGCTGGTAAAACCCATTGTTCAGGCTGTAAACCTCCAGCCTGCCACTATTGATTTCATAGATGCCATAATACGGAATCCGCATGATCCGCTCATATACCCAAAACTTCCCAGGCCTTTGCGCCGCTCCAACTTCCGAGTACGATAGTGGCGTTGTGTCCCGCTCTTCTGAACCGTCTCCCGATGCGAACTCCAAAGCAATCATCGGAGCCATGAATTCGCGCCACAGCACGTAAGAGCGACGAATCTGATTTCCTAGTGTTGGTGGCACGTTCGGCACGTAGAACCAATCAGGAGCTTCTGCTCCCTTTTCAAGTGGGTCTGTTTCTCGCCAGTAGATGCCACAGTCTTGCCCTATAGCATATTGCCCATCGGGATGAAGCCCTTGCAATACCGACCCGATAGAATCAGTCAAAATAATGCTCTGAGGATGCTCCTGAAAATTCTTCACAAAAGTGCCGTCTTCCTCTGGCAGTTGAGTGTGGTCGGGGAAGGGAGAGGGAAGGACAATCTTTTCGGTTGCCGGGGTCATGCTACCTCTCAAGTATTGCAGCTTACCTGAATATCTTAACTCATCCTGCTTCCGGCACTCTCACCTTATTACCAATCAAATTCAGAAAACTCGCTCCAAAATGTTGAATCTCCAAAAAATTAGCATAAGCAGGAGTTGACTTGTAAACTCTAAAAGTCCGCATAATTCCTAAAGTTGCCGCGCTTTCCAGCGGGCCGATAAAGCTAGTATCCCTATCCAAAAAATGAGACTGCTTAGCCCAGTGTGCCATCTGTTCCGCATTCAAAAAATAGCAGCCGGAATGAGGATTCAACGCCCGCTCAAAAGCGATTTTTTGTTCCATGATTTTTCCCGTTAACTGCCGCTGCTCCTCTACATTTTGAAACGCAGAAGTCGCTGAGTCTGCTAAATTACCATCAACATATGCTTTAAAAACCGCGCCTTTAGGCGCTATTTCATAGCGATTAGGTTGCAGCAAATTCCCATTTCCTCCGTGATGCGTAAACCACTTTAATTTACTAAAAAACCACGGATCATGCAGAACTAAATCATCTTCCAAATAACAGAAATAATCGTATTTGTTAAGACACGCTCGCAAAACTGCTTGACACTCAAACCCCAACAGCAGCGGTTCGCATTTGGTAGCATGGTGCATAAAACATCTGGGCTGCACTGGCAGTTGAGGCAACAGATGATAACCTTGAGTAGTGCAAACAACAATGTCAATTTCGTGCTGTTGAGATTGATTTGCTGGGATAGTTGCACATTCGCGAATGTCAATCATGGACTGAGATTTGCCGTACAAAGCTTGCAGCGATGTCACGCAAGCGGTTAAAGCATTTAGTCGTGGTTGCGGATCATTTCGCTGGGAAGCGTGTTTCCCGTCGCCGCTGGGATTGTAAAAGTGAGCAATAGTGAATAGAATTCGCATTGGTGTGGAGTAACAATTAGAAATTAAACAATAAAACAGAACGATCGCACAATAACCCTATAAATCTTACCGCACTTAGTCACCAAATAACTCCGGCAGGCGATCGCGCAACTCAGCATTTAAACGTGGCAACTCGTCGCGCATCTGTAAGTACCAATCTCGGCGTTGCCGGTAGTGCCCGCACAGCAAGCGGTTGTCCCGCACCCATTCGTAAGCATTCGCGGCTATTTTCCGGCGTCGAGAAGTGTCAGAAATCAGCGAATTTAGTTTTGTTTCAAACTCTTTTTCATATCTATAAATCAATCCTGTTTCACCTTCGACTATCGAATCTTCGTACACAGTGGGACTTGCCAGCACCGCTACTCCCCGCGCTGCACATTCAATAAATTTTAAGTCGGATTTTGTTTCGTTAACCGGGTTGGAAACAAGCGGGAGCAAAGCTATATCGCAACTGTACATAATTTCTTGATACCGTTCGTAACTGCAAAATGGTTCAAATTCTTTTTGCTGTATTTTCAAGGATTCAAAAAATTTTCGGTCGTGGATTACTTTAACTCGAATCCGGTGCTTGTGTGCGACTAAAACTCGATTGAGTGCTGCCATAATCGGCTGCCAATCTTTTTCGCGGTTGAGTGCACCAAAAAAGATTGTGACTGTCTCTTCTGCGGGATAAACTCGCGGCGGAGGTAGATAAGCTAATTGATTGGGAAATACAGTAACATTAGGATTGTAAGACCGCAAAATTTTTGCTAGCGGTTCCGTAGAAGTTTGAACGCAGTGACAGCCGCGATAGCTGAGGTAATTATTGTCGGCGTATTCGCGGCGGCGAATGGGGTTGTCGTCAATTTCAGCTACTATTAAATAGCCTTGTTGCAACAGTTCTTTGAGTTGGGGAATATAGCCGGGATATTGCATGATTGTCCGCTGCCAAATGAAGACTTTTTCTTCTTCCGGTAGGGGGGGAATTAATCCTGCTGTTTTCACGCCGGATACGGTGCGGACACCGGGAATTGTGGCGCTAAATTTGTCCGGTTCCAAAACTCGCACACGATCGCACCCTGTAGGAGCCATAATGATAGTCTGAATCAGCAGTCTGCGCGCAGGTACGGTCGATTTGGTCGATCGCACGATATAATATTCAGCACCGGTTTCCGTAGCAAAACTGCTCGATGTTAGCTCTAAAGCCTGTACCATTGGATGCAGCAATTGCTGAAACTGGACAAAATTTTCGGTTTTGTGTCCCTTCCCTTGAAATTCATAAACCTGCAATCCGGCTTGAGCAAATAGTGATTTAATACTTTCTAGGGTAAACCAGTGCTGCATCTTGTTGTCGGGATTTTCCCACTGTCCCCGCAACAGATTGACAATTCGCCGCCAGTATTGAACATTAGGGATTCTGGCGAGAATTTGCCCCTCTGGATTCAGCAAACCACTGTACTGCTTGAGCACTTCCCAAGGGTTTTTGAGATAGGGTAGCAAGTCGCCAAAAACCAAACAATCGACGGTTCCTGGGGCGATGTCGAGACTTTCGAGAGCAATTTCTTCAATATCGGCTACCGTCACCCAGTTTAGCCGATCGACTGCAATTTTAGCTTTTTCTCGATCGCATTCAATGCCAATATACTGACAATGGGGATTGATCAGCTTGTACTGTTCGCCCGTCGAACCCGTACCGCAGCCAATTTCAACAATGACTTTAGCATCCGGCGGTAGCAGCTTCAAGAGGTCGTGGTTGACGCGATCGATCACTTTCTCTAAAATTCCTGATTAGTTTATCGTAAAATACAACAGAGCCACCCATGCCGACAGACAACCAGCCGAAGGTTAGCATTGCGATGCCAGTATACAATGGCGATCGGCACATTTGTCAAGCACCAAATTTTCTGTTGCCAACTCTTTCTCTTCCCTCTCTTCTCTTCCTCTGCGTTCTCGGCGCCCTCTGCGGTTCATTTAATCTTTTTCACCCATCCTGCAATGATTGTTATATCTTAGCAAATATTGAGCAAATTTATAATTTATTCTTAACCCCTATCCTCATTTAACGCGATTGAGGAGTTCCATTAATTCTGCTTTTTTTCCAAAAATCAACACAACAATTTGCTAAATACATTAGAAACTATGAAGCCTAATCTAGGAATGAACATCGCCGGCTACATCAACGGCGAATTTGGCATAGGAGAAGGTGTCAGAGCCAACATCAGAGCCGCAGAAGCCACCAACATTCCCTTCGTCATCAACAATTTTACCCGCAGTCCTCACCGCAAGAAAGACACCACCTATCAAAATTTTAGCCAAGATAATCCCTATCCTGTAAACTTAATTCAAGTCAACGCCGATGAAGTTGCAACCTTTATCAAACATACAGGTTCCACCTATTTTGAAAACAAATACAATATCGGCTTTTGGGCTTGGGAACTTCCCGCATTTCCCCCAGAATGGCAGCCAGCATTTAATCACTTTCAGGAAATATGGACTTACAGCAACTATTGCGCCGAGGCAATTTCCGCAGTCTCGCCAATTCCGGTTATCAAAATCATGCCCAGTATTGCTCTCCCCGCACCTTCCCTGAAAAGAGAAGCACTGAATTTACCGAAAAATAAATTTATTTTCTTGTTTGTCTTCGACTTTTCTAGCCGCATAGAGCGCAAAAATACTTTGGCGACAATTCAAGCATTTAAGCAAGCTTTTGGGGAAGATAACAGCGTATTATTGGTCATCAAATCTTCTAATTCCCACAAATTTTCAGCGGCGCAAGCATCCTTAAACTCAGCCATAGCAAATAATTCAAATATCAAACATCTAGACGGATATTTGTCCAAAAATAAACTTAACGGCTTGCTCTATAATTGCGACTGTTATGTATCGCTGCACCGCTGCGAAGGATTTGGCTTAACAATGGCTGAAGCCATGTTTTACGGGAAACCCGTAATTGCCACCGGCTATTCATCCAATACAGAATTTATGAATGTCGGCAATAGCTATTTAGTCAAGTATAAGTTAATCCCAATAGAGAAAGATTGCGGGCCTTACAAAAAAGGCAATGTTTGGGCCGAACCGGATGTCGAACACGCTGCGGATTTAATGCGTCATGTCTTCAACAATTACCGGGAAGCTCAGCAAGTTGGAAGAATAGCGGCTGATGAAATTAAGACTTTACTGAATCCGCCAACAGTCGGGATAAAAATTCAAAACCGTCTTGAATATATTGCCGGAATTACAGATAATTTCAAAAGCTTGGAGGGCGGAATACGGAAAAAGTCCTCTCAGGGGGCGACAGTAAAAAATGCACAACCTTTAGTTAGTATTTGTATTCCGACATACAACGGAGTGGCATTTATTGGCGAAGCGATTCAAAGTGCTTTGGCCCAAACTTACCCTAACATAGAGCTGATTATATCCGATGACGGCTCCACAGACGAAACAGTTGCGATCGCCCAATCATTCCAATCACAAACCTCAGTCGATTTCCGCATCATACTGCACCGCAACTACGGCTTATCACAAAACTGGAATTTTTGCATATCCCAAGCAAAAGGTCAATACATTAAATTTCTCTTTCAAGACGATTTACTCGCCCCAGAATGTATTGAAAAAATGGTCGCACTCGCCCAAGAAAACCCCAAAATAGGTATGGTTTTCTCCCCGCGCGGCATCACCATAGCTGAAGATGAATCTAACCCAATTTTGCGGAGAGCTTCCCAATCAATTAAAGATTTGCATAAAAGTTGGTCGAATTTAAAATCTATTCAGCCCGGAAAAGAATTACTGGCAGATACTAGCTGCTTGAATAACCCGATAAACAAAATTGGCGAACCTAGTACCGTCTTAATTGCTGCGCGAGTCTTTGAAGAAATAGGATTATTTGATTCGGGATTATCTCAGTATGTAGACTTAGATATGTGGTGGCGAATCATGGGGAACTATCATATCGGATTTGTAGACGAAAAACTGTCCTCACTGCGGATTCATCCCGAACAACAAACTTGGAAAAACTTCGCCGCTGGGGAAAACCATAAAGATGTAGTCAGATTTTACAAAAAACTACTAAATAGTCCTGATTACAGTTTCCTGGATCAACAAATCAAACAGACAATTCGCCAAAAGTTGGCATTGAGAACCCAGCCGAGTTTATCTGAATTGTCAGCACTGCTTGAGCAATACAATAAATTGCCATCAAAACAGCCTATTCTCGCGCAACTCCGCCAATACCGCCAACAGCTAGCGGAATATTGGCTGAATTTGCCAGCGCAAAAATTAGAAACGGCTTACTCGCAAGACGCGGGAAAAGCTCATAAATTGCTACTAGATAGCACGCTCAAAAATGAAAGTTTAACCGAGTCAGAACAAAGTTTGATCCAGCAGTTATCCTCGAAACTTGCTGAAGGAGGGGAAATTGCCGAGAAGATGCAATATCTCCTCGCAGCGATGCTGTACCGCGACGCTTATCAGTTGCCACTTGAGTATAAAAATGCAGCGATTCCCCAGTGGTTTTTTGAGGATTTTCTGAAATTTATATTTCAGTCTCCCGGTTATTTTAAACAAAACTGGGAAGTAGAAAGTTACTCTGAATATTTCCAGCAGTTAATCAAGTACGTCGCTGCTAATATCGCCAGTTTTCCCGATTCAGAAGTTTGGCGTTATTTGGCGGCTTTTATTGCGAAAAATGTTAGCTTCCAAGCTGTGTATTTGAGCGAGATTAATCTGCTCAATATATTGAGTCAGCGAGCTGATATTCTGGAATTTTATTTGAAAAATATCGGCTGTCAAATAGAATGGAATTTTTCTCTGATAGAACCTGAAAGAACTAAAATCCGAGTTGGCTTTTTGCTTGATAAAATTAGTGATGAATCCGAGACTCGTGCTGCAATTGGGAGTTTGGAATATTTAGACAGAAGCAAGTTTGAAATTATCGTGTACTATTTCCAGGTACAAGACGAGCGACTGGGGAAATATTGCGAAAATTGCGCTGACAAACTGGTGCAACTGTCAGAAGATTTGCCCAATCAAGTCCGAGAAATGCGATCGCACGATTTAGATATTCTGCTAATCTGCACCAATACTACCGACACTTCTCAACCAAGCGCGCTGCTGTGCCTGCACCGACTAGCGCGGGTGCAAATAGCTACTGCTGCATCAACCCCCGCAACCACCGGCGCCCGAAATATTGATTATTTCATTGCCGGAGATTTGACATTGCCTGCAGGTGCAGCCGCAGAGTATCGCGAAAAATTAATTAGTTTAGAAGGTTCGGGAGTTTGTTTAAGCTATACTGTAGGATCAGCACCTGGCAGAGTTGAACCGACTCGCAGGAGTTGGGGAGCCACCGACGAATCTGTAGTGTTCATGTCCGGCGCTCCAGCTTTGACAATTATCCCAGAATTGAGAGAAACTTGGGCAAAAATTATTGCTGCCGTACCAAATTCTATTTTAGTTTTGTATCCCTTTAGTTCCCGCTCAGAAAACTATCCGACGGTGCCTTTTTACAACCAAATTCGATCGCTCTTTGCCGAATTTGGGATTGACAAAAAGCGCTTAGTTGTGATTAAAGCGCTGCCATCTCGCGCCGATTGCATAAAATGTCTGGAATTGGCTGATATATATTTAGACTCCTATCCATACAGCAGTGCCTGCTCCTTAGCAGAACCCCTGTTGGCCGGATTACCTGTAGTGGTAAGAAAAGGGCAAACAACTCGATCGCGACAATCAGCCGCAGTGCTCGAAGAACTACTACTTCCGGAACTGGTAGCAAACAGCGAGAACTCTTATTTAGAGCTGAGCACAGCACTGGGAACCAACCCAGAACTGCGTCGGCACTACCGCGAGCGAATCCACCAAAAAATGGCGGCAAACCCGAAATATCTCGACAGTCGCGCTTGCTCGACCCAACTCGGAACACTCTTTGAAAGACTATTGCGAGAGTGAAGGAAGAAGGAAGTTCAGCAACTAAGCAGTGTACGGGATTTAACGGATGGATGTTGAGGCAAGAAGGAAGATGGCAGAAGTAAAGATTTTCCAACTCTCCAACTCTCGCATCCCGCTACCATTATGAGACCCGCGGGGAACCCCTCGCTAGGCAGAACGTCAAGAAATAGACAGCAATAGCGCTAGCCCACTGACGGTCTGCTATCATCGGGGAATCGAGGGGTTAGTGGTTGTCGCTCTTTTCCTGCCACAGCTAAATTAAAAGGGGAAGCGCAAGTCAGTTGGAGATAAAAAAATGACAGGACTTTTTCAAATAGGCGATAAATTACTGCAAGCTCAGGATATGCCATCGCTCCTGAAGCGGTATCAGTTGATGCCACAATTCTTGCGGGGTGTAATAGTAGACCAAGCGATCGCATCCTTTACTTGCAGCGACGAAGAACGAAAATCCGCCGTGGAGAACTTTCTGGCACAACACCAACTGACAGCCCCGGAAGCCAAAGAAGCTTGGCTGCGCGGCCAAAATATGACGGAAGAAGAACTTCAAGAGATGGCCGTTAGGCCCTTGCTGATCGAAAAATTTAAGCAAGCCACTTGGAGACCTAAAGTAGATAATTATTTTTTAACCCGCAAAGCCAGCCTAGACCACGTAGTTTATTCCCTGGTACGCACCAAAAATCCAGCACTGGCAAACGAACTTTACTTTCGCATCCTCGAAGGGGAACAAACCTTTGCTGAAGTGGCCCGCGACTATTCCGAAGGGCCGGAGTCCAAGTCAGGTGGCTTGTTGGGTCCAGTACCCCTCAGCCAGCCCCACCCGGCAATCAGCAAACTTTTGTCCGTCAGCCAGCCAAATCAACTCTGGACGCCGCGTCCTCTGGCAGAATGGATGGTAATTATTCGACTAGAAAAGTTCATGCCGGCCCAACTCGATGAATCGATGCGGCTGCACTTGATTAACGAACTCTTTGAAAGCTGGCTCGCCGAACAGATATCGCAAATAGGCCCGCTACAGCCCCTCTCCTCTGTGTCTTCAATTTCATGACAATCAAGCAATTGGGTCAGGGGCCCCCGGATTTATCCGTGGAGACTTGAAAAAGCGTAGCATCCTGACAAAAACCCCCTGGATTCATCTGTGGATTCAATCTAAAATCTAAAATCTAAAATCTAAAATTGGATGACTTCTTCCGCTGTTTCCCTCTCCCAAATTCAGGATTTCCTAGCTCAAACACCTCCCTTTGACCGACTGTCAGAGACGGCTCTGACAGCCTTGGTGGCTAAATGCCAACTCCTTGGCTACCGGACGGGGCAACCCCTGTTTGAACGGGAAAAAATGCCGACTCAGGTGGCAATTATCTATCAAGGCCAGGCGCGGCTGCTGGGCTTTGACCAGCGCTCGCAGCGCCACGTAAGTTTACGGTTGGTGCAGTCGAAGGAAATCCTGGGCTGGGCTGGCTTGCTCAGGGGAGTTCCCTGCGAAACGGCGATCGCCTCTACAGATGTGATCGCGATCGTCCTACCCGCCGAAGATTTCCTGAGCGTACTGGAAAAACAGCCGACCTTTGGAGAAGCCTTTCGCGAACACTGTTCCTTGAGCGAAGTATTTGAACTGTTGAGCCTGGAATTGCAACGCCAAGCCGACGGCACTTCCAATCTCAAGGAACTCACCCTGCAAGCTTGGCAAGATGCGACAGTTGTCAACGTACCAAACGGCAACAAAAAAACTCAAGACATCGCCAAAGAGCTAGATGCCGATCGAATTTGGCTCGTCAGCAGCGGCGTCTTGGGCGACTTTCCCACCGGCAGCCGCTTCTCTGTGGAAAACGCAGCCAAATCCTTAAAAGTAGAAGGCCGCCTCGGCGCTCGCTTGGTCGGCTTCCGGGAACCCCCCGAACCCCAACCCGAAACAGACTCATTAAATGGCACGACAGAGACAGGAGGCTCTGGGCAGAATCCGCCCAACGGAACCTCGATCGCGGTTATAGACGCCCCAGATCGTCCCCCAGAACCCAAAACCGACCAACCAAAGGATGCCGGGAGATACCCAGTTTTCCGCGCCAAAGGGCAGATTGAGGCCCCGCTTGCTTGCTTCCAGATGTTGAGCAAGTATTTCGGCCTCAAGTTTCGTCGAGATATCATCCGCAAAGTTCTAGAAAATCAGTTAAAAACCGCCGGTTCTATCAGTATGCAAGCCTGCGGGGCGATCGCCCAAAGCATCGGCCTCACGCCCCAATTGGCGCAAGTGCCTGCAGAAGCCATCAACCGCATCAAAGCGCCCGTAATGATTAAATGGGAAACCAGCTTTGCCATTATTTACAGCATTACCGAGCAAGAATTAGTGCTGGCGACACCCGAAAAAGGGTTAATGCGGAAGCGGATACCTCAGTTTAAAGAAATCTGGGGAGAATCAGGAGAAGTCCTGCTGCTGCAAGCTCCGCAAGTTGAACAAAAAGAGCAGTTCAGCTTCTGGTGGTTTGTGCCCGCACTGATGGAACACAAGACAGTGTTTTTTGAGGTGTTGCTCGCTTCGTTTTTTGTACAGTTATTTGGTCTTGCCAACCCATTAATCAGCCAAGTAATTATTGATAAAGTATTAGGTCAGCGCAGCATTGACACCTTGGATATTTTGGGGGCGTTTCTGTTAGGTGTTGCCCTGTTTGAAGGACTGCTCAACGGTTTGCGTACCTTTTTGTTTATAGATACCTCAAACCGCATCGATGTCAAATTGAGTGCGGAGGTAATCGACCACTTGCTCCGGCTGCCCCAGAATTACTTTGACAATCGGCGCGTCGGAGATCTGGTTTACAAATTCAGCATGATGGGCCAGATTCGGGAATTCATGACGAGTACAGCTCTGACAGTGGTTCTTGATGCGGTATTTTCGGTGGTTTACGTCGCCGTGATGCTCTCCTACAGTGTGCAGCTAACGGCAGTATCTTTGGCAGTGGTACCGATACTGGGGCTGATGATTGTTCTAATCAATCCGCTGGTGCTGCGCCTGATAAAACAGAGAAATATGCGTTTTGCTGACTCTCAATCTTATTTAGTGGAAGTAGTCAGCGGGATTCAAACTGTTAAGGCTCAAAATATTGAATTGAAATCCCGATGGGAGTGGTCGAGCCGCTACGCAAAATACATTACAGCCAGTTTTAAAACAATTATCACGGGGACTACTGCCGGTACGATTAGCGGCTTTTTAAACCAGGTGGGTAACTTAGCTCAGTTGTGGGTGGGAGCTTATTTGGTACTGGGAAATGAGATTACTTTGGGTCAGTTGATTGCTTTCCGAATTATTTCCGGGAACGTGACTGGTTCGCTGCTGCGTTTTGTGAGCGTCTGGCAGAGTTTCCAAGAAGTCTCGATGTCGATCGATATGCTTAAGGATGTGGTCGATACGCCGACGGAAACCAGCGATGAAGACCGGAGCAATATCCCGCTGCCGGCAATTCAAGGGCAGGTTACCTATGAGGAGGTTTCCTTCCGATTTCTGGAGAGCGGCGCACTGCAATTGGCTAATGTTAATTTGGAATTTCCCCCTGGGAGTTTTGTGGGAATTGTGGGGGGAAGCGGTTCCGGTAAAAGTACGGCGATGAAGCTGTTGCAGCGTCTTTATCCGCCGTTGTCGGGCCGGATTTTTATTGACGGCTATGACATTGCCAAGGTGGAATTATATTCGCTCCGCAGCCAACTTGGGGTGGTGCTGCAAGATACTTTGCTGTTTAACTGCTCGGTACAGGAAAATATTGCTCTGAGCAATCCCGATGCGAGTACGGATGAGATTGTGCGAGCAGCAAAATTAGCGGTAGCTCACGATTTTATTATGGGCTTGCCTGCTGGCTACAATACGATAGTCGGAGAGCGGGGTTCGTCGCTTTCTGGGGGTCAAAGGCAGCGTTTGGCGATCGCCCGGACGATTTTGCAAAACCCGAAACTGCTGATTTTGGACGAAGCTACAAGCGCCCTCGACTACCATTCCGAACGCCAAGTTTGCAATAACTTAGCAGAAGCTTTTGCTGGCCGCACGGTGTTTTTCATTACTCACCGCCTGACTACCATCCAAAACGCTGATGTAATTATTATGATGGATCAAGGCTCTGTAGTCGAGCGGGGAACTCATAAAGAATTAATGGCTCTTAAAGGGCGTTACTACTGCCTCTTCCAACAACAAGAGTCATCGAATACCTGATATCTAACAACTCACAACTGATCACTAACGCTTAACAACTGAGAACTAACAAATGGCTATGAAATCGTTAATACTTTCTGAGCAACCAGTCATTCTCGAAAAACCAGCGATTTGGTCGCACTTGTTTTTGTGGATGATCATGCTGATGACCACTTCTGCTGTAGTGTGGGCTTATTTTGCTAGCGTAGAGCAAGCTGTCCCCGCTGTGGGCCAATTGGAGCTCAAAGATGGTGCTAGAGACATCCAAGCACCTGCTACGGGCGCTGTGGTGAGACTTCACGTTGAAAATGGCGATCGTGTGGAAAAGAACCAGCCTCTGCTCACTTTCAACCCCCTTGCACCCAGTGCCGATTTAACATCGATACAGAAAACTAAAGAAGCTCTGGAAAAGGAAAATAAATTTTATGAAGATGTTGTCAGCGGCAAAATTCAAGGCCCTGTTCCTTCTAATCTAGAATCAACAATCAGGGACAGACAGAGCCTCACGGCACAAAATCAAGTGCTGCAAGCTTTGATTGACGAGCTGTACCTCAACAGGGGAGCAAGCGGAAATTTTGATGCTGCTCAGCAAGGACTTTATGTTAATTATCGATCGGAATTTCTGTCTCGCGTAGCTGCTGCTCAAGGCCAAGTTCAGGAGTTGGAAAAACAACTGAAGCAAGCTCAGGATGCTGAGAAAGCCGCCGGCGATCAAATGACAGTGGCACAGCAACAATTGGGTTTTGCCCAGAACCAATTAAATTATGCTCAGCAGCAGTTAAGTTCTTCGCAAGAGCAAGTAAAATCAGCCCTGGCTCAGAGAGATTTGGCCCAAGAACAGTTAGCGAAATCCCAACAAGTATTGAAGTCGAACCAAAACATTCTAGGCAGACTCGCCCCCCTTGTGGAGGAAGGAGCCATCGCTGAACTGCAAAAAGAACGTCAAGAGCAAGATGTTTTCAGAGGCCAAAGCGACGTTCTCAAACAGCAAGATCAAATCAAGCAGCGCGAAGGTGAAATCAACTCTCGCAAAGGCGAAATTAACACGCGCCTCGGTGAAATCAATACGCGCCGAGGCGAAATTAACGCGCGTCAAGGTGACATCCAAAAAATTAGTGCTGACATACAGCGCCAGCAAGGAGAGCAAGCACGCATTCAGGAGTCCATCGCCCGCGCCCAAGAACAGTTAAAAAACACCAAGGATACCTGGGCGAAAGAACTTTATACCAAAATTGCTGAAAACGAGAAACAAATTGCCAGCAGCGATTCTCAACTAAGCCGCTTCAAAGTGGAAAACCTGAAAAAGTTGTCCGAGGTGAACGCTCAGCTAGAAAAGGCTCAACAAAACCGCGACACTCAAGTGATGAAAGCTCCCGTATCGGGTGTAATCTTTGATTTGAAGCCTTCTACCAAGGAGAAAGCTAAGTTGGATATGGCGAAAGATCCGATATGCCAATCCATTATTAATTCGGTGGTGAAACCGGGCGAACCGCGCCCAGCACGCTGCGAAGAAGCTTATTACGAAGCGCAGCAAACTGAAAAGCTGCTCAAGGTTTTGGATGACGACAACGGTCTGCAAGCAGTGGTTTACCTGGAAAACAGCAATGTGGCTCTGGTATTGGATGCTTTGAGACAGAAGCGGGCAAAATTGGAGCAGTATCACGGCAAGCAATTAGACGGAGAAAAGGTTGACTGCGAAATAGGTAAAAGTTGCGTTTGTCCAGAGAAGGAAGTTAACAGAGAGAAACTGGGTTTAACGAAATACCAATGCGTGCCTGTGGAAGTGAATGTAGAAGCTTTCCCGGCGCTGGAGTTTGGTACTGCTGAGGGTGAAGTGATAGAGATTAGCAGCGATGCAGAGCCTCCTACTGAACTGCGGAAATACTACGCTTTCAAAACCAAAATTAAGCTCAAAAATCAGAAGTTCGTTTTGAACAAGGGCAAGGCAAATGAAGTGGAGGTGAACTTGCAGTCGGGAATGTCCGTGAGTTCTAATATCAATATTGGCAAGCGGAGTGTTTTGCAGATGTTTATCAACCGATTTACTGGGAAAATGGATACGTTCAAGACTATTAAGTAGCGAACAGTTGACGGTTGACGGTTTACTGTTGACGGTTTACTGTTGACGGTTTACTGTTGATGGTTGACGGTTGATTGTCAGTCGAAAAGCTGATGATATCATGTCCGTTCGAGCGATCGCGATTTTTGTAGGGGCGAGTTCAGCAACAATACTTGCGAATAATTGACACTCTCAAAAACCCGCCCCGACCGGGATATTATGGTTAATCGATCGGACATGATATGACTAGATTTTACAATTCCGATGCTACCGGATTGGATATTAATGAAAAAAATCATATTATTTACTTTATATCTAATTCCTGTCCTCTTATTAATCGGATTTGTAGCGAATTTTAGCGTTAACGTTCCCGTTGATGACGAGTGGAGGTTAGCTAGCCTTTTTGAAAAAATAGCTGCGGGAAATGTAACTTTTAACGATTTTTGGGCTTTGCACAGCAACCACCGTATACTTTTCCCTAAAATAATTATTGCGGTGCTGGCTTTTGCTTCCCGATGGAATATTAATTATCAGTTGTGTCTCAGCATAGGTTTGGCTGCGATAACTTTTATCGCTATGTATAAATTATCCTCGATGCAAGTTAAGAAGATCGCGGATGATTTGTGGCCTTTAGCTAATATTTTAACTTGTATTTTGCTTTTCTCTCTAGTTCAGTACGAAAACTGGCTTTGGGGATTTCAATTAGCGTGGTTTTTCGTAAATTTGTGTTTTGTCGCTGCGGTTTATGCGCTGGTTTCACCTCACAAATTATTGCCTAATATAGCGGTTTTTAATCGGATGAAACAGAGATGTTGCACCACGATTAATAAGCTATTTAGGAACGGGCAAGATGCCCGTTCCACAAGAAGATTGAATTTTTGTGGGACGGGCATCTTGCCCGTTCTGGAGAATGATGCAACACCTCAGATCGAACAGAGTAGGGACACGGCACTGTCGTGTCCCTACGATATTCAAATATCGATTGCGGCTGGATTCTGCTTTATTGCCAGTTTTTCCCTGGCGCAAGGCTTGCTTTCTTGGTTGGCTGCAATTCCGGCTGTGGTGGCTGTAGAAGGAAATGCGGCGCAGAAAAGAAAAAGACTTATTGTCTGGATGCTGCTGTTTGCGACAACTTGTGCTGTTTACTCAATTGATTATCATCCCAGTCGGAAAACAAGTATTATTTCATTGTTGAATAAGCCGTTTGTGGTGATTGATTACTTTTTAAGTTTGCTGGGTTCGCCAATTGTGCGATCGCCTGGAATTTCAGCATTAGTTGGATTGCTAATAGTTGCAAGTTTCTTATTTTTGGTATTCTATTTCTTTGTCATTGGGAACCCTGCGAAGCTATCTCCCGCCCCTGCGATTCCTTCGCCCCAGGCAATGACAGATAGGAATGATATTGCTGAAAGCTATAGCAATCCCAACTCAGTTATGAACGTGGTTCAGGCTGCGACGCTGGACGGGCAAGATGCCCATCCCACAATTCATTTAGGATTACGGCAAGATACTCATTCCAATATTGATTTAGGAGTGCCATATCAGGCTTTACCTTGGCTGTCAATAGGTTTTTTTTCGGTTTTATCGGCTCTGTTTATTACGGCGGGAAGGGCTGAATTTGGGGCAATTCAGGCGCTAGAATCGTCTAGATATACGACTAATTCTATTTTGCTATTAATTGCTGTGGTTCAGCTAGGGCAATTGTTTGTTAGAGGTAATTATCAAGAAACAAAAGCAACGTTAAGACGTAATTATAAATTTATTTATCGGGTAGTTGCAGGGCTGTTAATTGCTACAATTATTGTTAACTCTCAACAGGCGATCGCCCAATCTAGATCGGCACTTATTTACAAACAAGGTGCTCAAGATTGTTTGCACTTAATTAACTATCTGGAACCCTCGGATTTTTTCAAAAATTCGCAGGAAAGCTGTTTGAGGGTGCTGAGCAAAAAAACTTGGCTGGTGAGAGAAGGCGCTGCAATAATCGACAAAATAGGTTGGATAAAGTTCGCGAAAAATGTAGAGTTTATTTCTAATACCGAGAAAGTTTACGGTTATTTAGACAAACCTCAAACTAGCGATAAATCCTTGACTGTTAAGCAAAATGATGCTGTCAAGGCTGCTGGTTGGGCGGTTTTGCCAGAAAAATTGAAACAGCCGAATATTGTACTGCTATCTGTCGGCGATAAACAATCTTTTTTTGCTAACGCTTATGTAAATTTGGACAGTCCCGACATTGCTGAGAGTTTAAAATCTGAGTTATACAATAATGCCAGGTGGGCTGTTGATTTGTCGGATAATAATTTGCCGATCGCCCAAACTGAAATTAAAGCTTGGGTGTATAATCCTGTTGACAACCAGTTTGTCCAGTTGCGCGGAGGATGAGGAGTGAAAATTTCTGTGATTATACCAGCTCACAATGAGGAGGGCTGTTTGTACGGTACTGTGCGGGCGATCGCCCAGATGCTCGAATTAGAAGGCATTCCGCACGAAATTTTGATTGTGAATGACAACAGTGTCGATCGAACAATTGATATTTGCCAGGAGTTGTCAGAGACTTTTCCCACAGTTAGATACATCAACAATCAACCTCCCAACGGTTTCGGATTTGCTGTGCGCCGGGGATTGGCGGAATTTGACGGAGATGCTGCGGCAATTGTGATGGCGGATGCTTCCGACGATCCGATGGATTTGGTAGCAGGATACCGCAAGTTGCAAGAAGGATATGATTGCGTTTTCGGTTCCCGCTTTATCAAAGGTGGTGTTATAGTTGATTATCCAATTCACAAGTTAGCAATTAACCGCTTAGCAAACTGGTTTGTCAAAAGTATTTTCGGCTTGCGGTACAGCGATGTCACCAATGCTTTTAAAATTTACCGCCGAGAAGTAATTGAAGGCGTACAACCAATTTTGAGCCATCATTTTAATTTGACAGTGGAACTGCCTTTAAAAGCAATTGTTCGGGGTTTTTCCTATACGGTGATTCCTCTCAGGTGGTACAATCGGACTGCTGGTATTTCTAAGCTGAAAATCAAAGAGATGGGCAGTCGATATTTGTTTATTGTCTTGTATGTCTGGCTCGAAAAACATCTGTCTCGCGGCGACTACCACCGGACTAGAAAGATAGCAAAATTAAAAGTGAATGCCTGAGAGAATTTTAATTGTTGGTGGTGCGGGTTTTATCGGCAGTTGTTTGGCAATTGGCCTGAAGAAACTGCACCCAGAATGGCAAATAATTTGTTTAGATAACCTGCGTCGCCGGGGCTCGGAATTGAATCTGCCTCGGCTTAAAAGTTGCGGGATTCAGTTTGTTTACGGGGATATTCGCACAGCGGCGGATTTAGATCCAGTTGCACTCAATGCTGACTGCATTATAGATTGTGCTGCGGAGCCTTCTGTGCTGGCTGGTTTTAGTTCGCCTCAGTACGTTTTGCAGACGAATTTACTGGGCACTGTAAATGTTTTGGAGTTGGCGAGACAAACGGGTGCGAGTTTGCTGTTTTTGTCTACGAGTCGGGTTTATCCGATCGCCAGTGTCAAGTCTGTTAAACTGTTGGAATTGCCGAATAGATTTGCGATCGCCCCTGAGCAAACTTTACCCGGTATATCTGAGTTGGGCATATCAGAAGACTTCCCATTAAAAGGACACCGTTCGCTTTACGGAGCAACTAAATTAGCTTCGGAATTGCTGATTGAGGAATACAGGGAAGCATACAATGTGCCGGCAATTATTAACCGTTGCGGGTTAATTACCGGTGCTTGGCAAATGGGTAAAGTAGATCAGGGAGTTTGCGGTTTGTGGGTGGCGGCTCACTATTTTCAAAAGTCGCTGAGTTATATCGGTTTTGGCGGCAGCGGGAAGCAAGTTAGGGATTTGCTGCACGTTGAAGATTTGTTGAGGTTAGTTAATTATCAATTAGAACATTTTGCGGAATTTGACGGCGAAGTTTTTAATGTTGGCGGCGGTTTGAGCAACAGTCTTTCTTTGGTTGAGACAACTGATTTGTGTCAAAAGATTACGGGGAAATCGATTCCGATTCCTCCTGTTTTGGAGGAACGCGCGGGGGATATTCCGATTTTTATTACTGATTCTTCTAGGGTGATGGAGAAAACAGGATGGCGGCCTGTTATTGGGCCGGAAGCAGCTTTGCAGGATATTTATAATTGGATTGCTGCTAATGAGGTGGTTTTAAGTTCGATTTTGTAGGGATCTTTTAACTACAGATGCACGCTGGCCAGACGCCTGTGCCGCAATAATAGCCTTCATCCCCAAACTTCTGTCAAATCCAAAACAAACCCCGGCAACACATCTTCACCCGACAAAGTTTCAGGATTTTCCAGCACTTCTACATCTTGACTTTGCCTGTAAATCTCCACTTTTCTGTTTTTCCTATCTATCAACCAACCTAAACGAACCTGGTTTTCCATGTATTCTTTCATTTTCTCTCGCAGTGGCTTCATATTGTCACTTTTAGAACGAAGTTCTACCACAAAATCAGGACTTAAGGGAAGAAAGCCTTCTTTTTGTTCTGGGGTGAGTGCGTCCCACCTTTCTTGACGCACCCAAGACGCATCAGGAGAGCGATCTGCCCCATTTGGCAGGTGAAAACCAGTAGAAGAATTAAATGCTTTACCGAGTCTAGTCCGCCGATTCCACAGCCAGAGTTGCCCTTCTATATCCAGATTTCGATATCCTGTTTCGCCTCCGGTTGGTGGGTTCACGATTAATTCTCCTGTTGCTGTGCGTTCTAATTGTAACTCTCGATTGGCGATGGTCAATTCAACGAACTGTTCGCGGGTAACGGTGAGTGTTAGTGTTAGTGGAATATTGAGTGCAAGGGCGGCGGATGATTGAGTTTGTGTCATCATTTTTGTCCTCAAAGTGATGCTTTAATGGCAGATTCATCCTAATTGGGCTAAGCCCGAAATGCGGGATACTTTGTAACTTTTATGATAACACTTAAAAGTGCCATCTACAAAGTGCGATCGGCCTTTTGTCAACCAAAGGTCGATCGCATCTGGTATCATAGAAAAAAAGTTCCCCGCCCCGACGCAAAAACATGATAACTTCTACAGTTGTTGCCCCATCGAAAGTCTATTCTCTAGAAGCATGGATGGAAAGTCCACCGGATCTGCAAGAGTGGGTTGATGGCGAATTATTGGAGAAAAATGGCATGACTCTCAAGCATAGCGAAGTACAGGGAAATCTTTACTTTTGTTGGAGAAACTACAAAGACTCCAGCGGACAGGGAGGAAAAGTTTATACCGATGTTCCCTGCCGCACAAACAAGCAGGGGCGCTATCCTGATGTTGCCTACCTTCCCCCGGAATTAGCAGCACAATTTGGCAATCTCAAAGTGCTGCCGCAAAGTTTTCCTCTATGTGCTGAAATTGTTTCGCCAACAGATTTGGCGGAAGATGTAATTGCTAAAGCTACAGAATATTTAGAATCGGGAAGTGAGGAAGTTTGGCTGGTATATCCTGAAAACCAATGGATTATTGTAGTAACAAAACAAAGCAGAAGCATCTTTATTGCTGGGGAATCTGTTACCACTCAAATTGTTTTACCGGGTTTTAGCATTCCAGTAGATGAGTTATTAAAATGAGCGCTTTCCCTACATTCTCATTTTCAGCCTCCGACGGCAAGTGTCGATATTGAGGAAGATACTCAATTGTTTGGTTTCGCTGCTTTAACAAACATTTGCCCTCCCAAAAAACGCCACAAAAAAGGCAATTTCAAGTAAATTTTTAACAGCAAGGGCGAGGCCGGTCTGCCTTTCGTCGAAAAGGGTAAAAATCTCGGTACAATCAGGTCAATTTCAAACCCGACAGTTTGTAAAAGCTCTTGCAGCGATAAATGCGTTATCGGTAATTGATGGTCGATAAAATCGTAGTATTCCTTGTAGGAATATTTAAAATTAGGCTGAATTACCAATAGAGAACCGCTAGGCTTGAGGGCCTCGAAGCAAAAAGAGATAATTTCTACAAGTTCCTCTTTGTTGCGGAGGTGTTCAAAAAAATTTGATATAAAAATACTATCGAACTGTTCGGTAAAAGATGTGTAATCTTCCAAATTAAACACATCAATATTAACCACATTTACATCAGCATTAGCAAATAACTTTGAATCGGGATTAAGATCAATTAGATATTTTTTTTTAGCCCGAATTTGATTGATAAACTCGCAGTAACCGCCGCCAATATCTAAAACTGCTGATTCGGGAGGAACATAATATTGTAAAAATTCGTCAATTAAAACTTTCCAGAGTGCCACCTTGGCTTGCAGTTGTCGGGAATCAAATCGGTTGGCATACAACTTTTTGAGATATGTGTCAGTTTTCATAGTAAAATAGCCTAGACTGAGTATGAGTTTATCACGCGATACAGCCAACTATGAATGTTATATCTACTGAAATACCGGAAGTTCTGATTATTGAGCCGAAAATTTTCGGAGACGATCGCGGTTTCTTTTTTGAGAGTTTCAATCACAAAGCTTTTGTCGAAAAAACAGGCGTGACGGCCGAATTTGTGCAAGACAATCATTCCAAATCCTCTAAAAATGTGCTGCGCGGTTTGCACTACCAACTGCAGCAGCCTCAAGGCAAATTGCTACGGGTAGTTGCTGGCGAAATATTTGATGTAGCGGTGGATATTAGACAAAGTTCGCCGAATTTTGGAAAGTGGGTGGGGTGTTTGCTGAGTGCAGAAAATAAACGGCAATTTTGGGTGCCGGCGGGATTTGCTCACGGTTTTTTAGTGGTTTCCCAGACTGCTGAAGTTTTGTACAAAACTACAGATTATTATGCACCGGCACACGAGCGGTGTATCCTGTGGAATGACCCGGATTTGGCGATCGACTGGCCGCTAGATGGTGCCCAACCAATCTTATCAGCTAAAGACCAAGCTGGACAAACGTTGAAAACAGCTCAAGTGTTTTGATTATGAAAATTTTACTCGCAGGCGGCAGCGGACAGCTAGCTCAAGAATTGCAGCCGATTTTATTATCTTCGGGAGAGGTTATTGCGGTCGATCGCACTCGCCTCGACTTATCCCAACCGGAAAGCATCCGTCAAGCAATGGCTGAAATTCAACCGGATTTAGTCGTCAATGGGGGTGCTTACACTGCGGTAGACAAAGCAGAAAGCGAACCGGAATTAGCAAACGCCATCAACGGTATTGCACCCGGAATTCTCGCAGAAGAATGCGAAAAACTGGGAGCAAGTTTGATTCACTTTTCCACTGATTATGTATTTGACGGCAGCCACGGTTCTCCTTATCTGGAAACAGATTCTACTAACCCGCTAGGAAGTTACGGCAAATCTAAATTAGCAGGCGAGGAAGCAATTCGGCAAGCGGGAAACCGACATATTATTATTAGAACCGCGTGGGTTTACGGCAATGGTGGCAAAGGTAATTTTGTCAAAACCATGCTGAGGTTGGGAAAGGAAAGGGAAGAAATTCGAGTAGTAGCAGATCAGATCGGAAGCCCTACTTGGACGGGCGATTTAAGTGCGGCGACTTCGCAAATTATTCCTCTCCTTGGGCCAGAAAGTTTTGGGACTTATCAGTACACTAACAGCGGTGTTTGTAGTTGGTACGATTTTGCGATCGCCATTTTTGAGGAAGCAGCACAACTCGGCTTACCCCTAAAAGTTCAGCGCGTAATTCCCATCACCACCGCCGAATATCCGACACCCGCAAAACGTCCGGCTTTTTCTGTCCTCTCTACGGTAAAAATATCAGCACTTCTAGGCACGTATCCTCCCCACTGGCGGCAAGGGCTCAGACAAATGCTGGCAAGAGAAGTCAGTCGATTTTAGATTTTAGATTTTAGATTTTAGATTTACTTGCAGCATTGAATCTGGGAGTTTGAACTTTAGTCTAAAATTTAGGGATTCAGGACAATAGGACTTATCCACAGGTGGCCAGAAACCGGGTTTTTTACGAAAATCCTTCGCTGTAGCCTAGAGATTAAATAAAAAACCCGGTTTCTTTGTCGGGAGTGCATCGCTAAACCTGCCCCATTAATTAAAAATACCCCATGTCTGAATCCATGAAAATCAAGCAACAATATATTTTAATTGCCGCATCAGTTCTCGGCATTCTAATACCAGCTTCATATATTTTGTACTTGATATCGCAAGCGGGAGACTTGTCTAATTTTGATTATTGGTGGATGACGTGGAATTTTTATTCAGTAGACGGTTTGTCTACAAATCCTTTTAAT
Organism: Microcoleus sp. B5-D4; assembly: GCF_036705145.1. Taxonomy (NCBI): domain Bacteria; kingdom Bacillati; phylum Cyanobacteriota; class Cyanophyceae; order Oscillatoriales; family Microcoleaceae; genus Microcoleus; species Microcoleus sp. B5-D4. The sequence continues at coordinate 128,979 of NZ_JAUBTV010000006.1, forward strand.
TGGATATTTCGGGCGAACGAGCATTTTGTCTTGATTCCGGCAATTATTTATGGCTTGAATATAGTTGTCACCCAAGGTTCAAATATTGGTTTGTGTTTAGTTGCCTGGTTCTTGGCTTGGATTCAGTGCCACGTATTAATTGCTCTGCTGCCGTTAAATTTGAGGCGTTTTCCGCTGCAATTTATCTCGCTACTCCTTTGCATTTCTATTTTTAATTTTACTCCGGCGGCGGCTCACAATTGGATGCGGGGATTCAGTGGCGTTCACTGGATAATTGCTAATTTATTTGTGATTTGTTCGATATTTTGTTTGCAATCCTATGTGACGCTTTTGTCAAGAAAGAGGGACGCGGAGCCTCTGGCTCTTCATTCCCAGGCAGAGCCTGGTAACGAAGGATGGAAACAAAATAAGTGGGTAATTGGCAGCATTGTTTTTGGCGTTTTAGGCTGTATTAGTTACAGCACTCCTTTAGCTTTGTGGCCGATATTGTGTGCTGCTGCTGTTGTGCTGCGGTTTCCTCGGCGAATAACTTATTTGTATTTCATTGCTTCGATTGCAGTGATTGGGATTTATTTTTTAACTTATAAAACTCCCTCTCATCACCCTTCTTTAACTAAAATTAACCCGCTGAAAACTCTCGAATATATTCCCATTTATCTCGGCGGAATTTTTAGCGAAAATATTATTGTTGCTTCAATTATTGGTATAATTGGTTTGATTGCAACGACGGGTTTTGTGGGTTATTGGCTATTTGTAAAAAAGGTCGCTCGCCCGGATTGGCTGCCTTGGCTATCAATCCAACTTTACACGCTGCAAACGGCGTTAATGGCCGCGGTTAGTCGATCGGGATTTGGCGTCGAACAAGCCACCGCTTCCCGTTACGCCACACTCCCAGCCTTGTTTTGGATGAGCACAATTGTGCTGACAGTATTGTGGGTGCGCGAGTTGCAGCCAACACCAAGAATTCAAGGGCGTTGGCTGACACCGCTGTTTGCAGTCGCCACAGTCGCGATTATTTTAATGTATGGGGTGGGAGGCGAAACTGCAATGGCGATCGCCCGCAGAGCAACCTATCAGCCGTTAGTAGCATTATCACTGCAATTAGGCATCACCGACGTAACGCTAATTAAAGACCGCGTAGGCAACAAACCCGCCGCTTTTGTCGGGTTAATCGACGCCTTAAAAACTAACAACTTAGTGCCATTTAACCGAGACATCAAAAAACACAATTTTTGTGCAGCATTAGACACAAAAATCGACGCAAATTTACTGTCAGCGCCCAAAGACGGAGTACCCGGATATTTTGATACAGTAACTAAACTCGCACCCGCCGCCTCCAGAGTAATTGGCTGGGTAGGAGACCCCGAAAACAATGTAAAATGTATTGCCATTCTCAACCAAGAAAATGTCGTCCGAGGTTTCGCCATGTCAGGATTTCCCCGCCCAGATTTAGTTAAATTGTTTGGCCCTTCCTACGAATTTGCAGCTTGGAGAGGATATATTCAAACATCACCAACAGATAAATTATTGACAGCCTATGCCTCCTTTAAAAACCGCCAAAGTTGGGTAGCCTTGCGAAACTCCCAAGTTATCAATAAAAACTAAAAAACCTCTCTTTCTCCTCCTCTGCGCCCTCTGCGCCCTCTGCGGTTAATAAAAAAATCTCATTGACAACACAAATGAAATAGAATAGCCCTATGCCAAAACATCTCAGCTTCGTAATCCCAGTTCACAACGAAGAAGCCACCATAAAATTGCTGTTTGACAAAATCCAAATTGTCATGTTCCAAACAGCAATTGACAGTTACGAAGTCATTTTCATAGATGACGGTAGCCGCGATTATTCCTGGCAAGAAATCACAGATTTAGCCAACAAACATCCCAAACTAATTAAAGCGATTAAAATGCGCCGCAACTTTGGCAAATCCGCCGCACTTTCAGCAGGATTTCGCAATGCAGCCGGGTTAATTATCTTTACTCTCGATGCTGACCTTCAGGATGACCCCGCTGAAATTCCCAAATTCTTACATCATTTAGAATCGGGATTTGATTTAGTTTCAGGTTGGCGAAAACAGCGGAACGACCCGCTTTCTAAAACTTTACCTTCCAAGCTGTTTAATGCCGTTGCGTGTTTGCTGACTGGGGTGCAAATGCACGATATGAATTGCGGTTTTAAAGCTTACCGTAGAGAAGTTTTGCAGTCTATTAAATTGTACGGGGAATTGCACCGCTACATTCCAGCTTTAGCAAACAATTTAGGGTTTAAAATTGGCGAAGTAGTTGTGGAACATCATCCGCGAAAGCACGGAAAATCAAATTACGGCTGGGAACGTTATGCGCGGGGATTTATTGATTTGTTGACGGTGTTAGCCACGACGCAGTATTTGCACAAACCGGGTCATTTGTTTGGGGGTTTGGGATTGTGTTTTGGCTTGGTTGGAACTGTTTCGCTGAGTTATTTGATAGTTATTTGGTTTCTGAATTTGGCGGGGATGAATTTTGGGCCGATCGGGAATCGACCTTTGTTATTTTTTGGGATTTTGTGTACAATTCTGTCGGTGCAGTTGATTTCTTTGGGGATTTTAGCTGAGTTGATGGCGCGGAATGTGGATGCTGATTATGTGGACAAGCAAATTAGCGAAATTATTGATGATTCGGGTTTTGATATTTAACCACATATCTGATTCTGCGGTTGAAACCGCTTCTATACAAACAAAGTCTGCCTTCGCAGACTGAATAAATATCTCATGTTTTCAAGAATAGTATTATCTAATTTTAAACAGTATCCATTTGCCTTCTTTCTCTACTATTTCTCCGTCAATATTTGGATGCCAATCGCTGCGAGTCAGGATATAATCGGCATGATAGTTTTTGGCTACTTTGACTAAATCTGCACTGCTGCGGCGGAGAAAAAAGTCATTTCCTCCCCAAATCATTTGCGGGTTTAAGGGGACTCCTAAAACGGTTTCCATGCGAGTTTGCCATTCTTTGATGCCTTTTTCGGTAAAGGGAAAGTTCTTGAAATTGACGACAATCGCTCTTTCGGAGAAAAACTGGAAGCTGGTAACTGAAGGTGGAATTAATACGAGTGAATCGCGGCTGCTACTTTGCGAAAATCGCACAGCTAATTTGCTTAAGTCGTCTCTGGGAACGGTATTGATATTAACTCTTGTTTGAAATACATTTAATATAGGTTTGGGGAGAATTCCTGCTATTCCACAAACTAAGGTGGCGGTAGTTATTAAGGCTAAGGTGTGAGTTAAACTCTGTTTTATAGATGTAGCTAGGGATGTTTGTTCTAAAATGAATGGGAAGGCGAGGATTGAGAAAAAGATTGGGATGCTAATTATTCGATCGCCCATTATTTCCCATGAATCAGTCACCGGATATATCACGCTGTAAATTACCGTGCCGGCTGCTATAATCCACAAGAATATATTATATCGTTTTGGAAATACGTATTTTTTTGTTTGCCAAACTGATAATCCTAAGAAAATGATACCCCTAAAAGGCAAAGTTAGTACAGCTAACAGCAACAAGCTAACAGCTATTTGTTTTTCTCTGTAAAGTTGCTCGACCGTCAAAGCAACAGCAATAAATATAATTAATTGAGCAAAAGGTACGGTTCTAGCTAACTGTAGTTTGGCGATAAAAGCCACCGGGTAAATTTCTACAAATATGTAATTTAGAAACAGTGCAAAAATTGATGTGCCAACAATTACATAAAAATTAATCTTGTCTTCTTTTGGCAATAAATCGGAATTTTTGATGCACAGCAAGCCACCCATTATGAAACATATAAAGTTGAACCAATTCCCGACATCCCAATTTGACGGGAGGATGTGGTGGGGGTTGCGGACTTTCGCGTGAATGTAGACAAACTGGGCGTTGTCGATAGTGTGAGTGCTGGTAGTACCTGTTAATAACATCGGTACGTAAACGATACTTGCCATTGCTGCTAAAAGTGCGATCGCCAAAATCAATGTTTTGAAATTCCGCTGTCTTACAGATTCAATAAATAAAACGGGAACCATCATCAATCCCGGCAACAAGCCCACTAAAAATTGCAGCAAACAACCCAGCCCAAAAAAGAAATATCCTGTCAGCCATTTTTGGCGCAAACTAAAGTAAATTCCCCAGATTGCGAAACCCATTGCGAAGGTACTGGGTACTGATTTGGTGGAAAATATCAGGGTGTTACCAACATCTGTAAATGAAGCGGCTATACATAAAAAAGCCATCGCTGCGGCAGGCAGTTTGGAATTAGTATAAATATTAATAATTGCGTAGCAAGCGAGGATAAATGAACCAAAGGCTAGGAATTGATAAATAAAGTGCGCTAGGGGAATGCTGGTTCCTAAGTTGGCGAGCAAATAGATAATATAATAATAGTAATATCTCGGATTAAACTTAACCATTTCCTGGACGTAATAGTCATTTTTATACAGTTCAGGATTTAGCATAAATTGAATGGGCGGCACTTCTGGAAAATTGCCTCCAATGGGGAAAATATAGCCAGTGGCCATCAGGGAGCCGATGATGACAAAAGTATAGAGAGATAGATTAAAATACCAGTGGGATTTTTGATGTTTTTGCATTGACGGTTCCACCTACCTACTGACAGCCAAATTGTTAATCTCTAGTTGGCATTGGTTTTTTAAATCCTGTTTGCTGCTACTCAATACCTCAAGCAGCAGATAAATGGGATGTTTGCCCTCAACTAATAGATTTAAGCCGATCGCACTTTTTGGACTATAAGCCATCTCTGCTGAGTCTACTAATTTACCTTGCTTGTCCCACAAAGTCAAGCGCAGGGCAACTCCCGGACATTGTTTGTTAGGTAAATTGAGTTTCCCGGTAACTTTTACTTTCTCTGAGATGGAACCTAAATACAAAAAAGATGTATCGAGTTTCTTGCTGTTTTTAATTGGATGAGTTACAATATTATATAGGTCATCCGATTGTTGACTGACTGAATAATTGGCACTTGTGTAGATTGATTGATGCAAACTAATCCAATCTAACTGCGTGCCTGGTCGATCGACTATTTGCCGCTGCATCGCCTCCAGAGTCCTAACTGCCGTTGCTGTATCAGTCGGCCGCATCCTCCGGTAAACGCTGAGTGTCACGCCGTTTTCTAGCTTAAACTGTTCCGGTAGCAATTGGAAATCGCGGGCAATTTCCCAGTTTTGAGTAAAGGCATCGTACACAACTTTAACAACATCTTGTTCGTGCGATCGCAAAACTTGTTCGTCAGTCGGTAACACCTGCTGAAAAGGTACAGCAACCACCGCATATTGTGCCTGCAACAACTCCGGTAGCGGGTAAGTATCGCGCGAGTCAATTTGCGGCCTCCCGATGGTATTTAATTTCCACCAACCCTCCGGCGGGTTTAATTTTCGGTTGGCTTGTCTGAGGATATTAGCATTAAAACTGTTAGAAGCACCGGCAATATAAATCGGTTCTTCATTCGGTGCTAATTTTCGCAGAAACTCCACTAATTTTACAACTTCGTCGTAGTCCGATCGCACTAACGGCGGAAAATTAGCCATAAACAGTCTTGACAAATCAATCTTGAGAGGAATTAACCCGACTGCGGCATTCAAAACCAGGTACAAACCCGCCGCGCCCAGCATCAAATACCGGACTTTTCCCTTGAGTGTCAGCCAAGTTGTCCAGAAAAATGTGGATAGTCCCAAAAGTGCGATCGGTGTAATATGAATTGTATAGTGCAAGTAGCCGTAACGCAAGACTAACAGCCATTCAATCAGCGACAAAACCCCAAATAACGAAACAAAAATACCCGCCGCCGGAACCAGCATTCGAGTCAGAATTCCCGCCGAAAAACCAATCAGTACCAGCAGCCAAGTACCCAAACCGTAAAAATTCGCATAACGAGTTAAAATATCATTTACAGGCAAACTCCAAGCGACATACAAACTGCGGTAGTCAACCGTCAGAGCACTGCGAGTAAAATCTCCCGCTACCAACATTAAAATAGTCAAGCTAGTTGCAGCTATCAAAACCAATTTGATGCCGGATTCAAACAAATTTTTCCAACCTTTGTTTTGAATACTTTGAAATAGCAATCCTAAATGACTTGTGGGATGGGCTTCTAGCCCGTCCCGGCTAAAAGCCTGAACCATTTTGATAACTGCCTTGGGATTGCTATACTGTATAATAAACTCGATGAAAGCCTGTAAAGTCGCGGCACCAAAAAATGCGATCGCACTATAAGCAAAATGGCGCCGCAACAGAATAGCCGCCGCCAGAAAAAACCCAATTAACGGGATTTTCCACCAAGATTTCAGCTTAACATCCTGCAAATAAACCAAAATTGCCAAGGCTACAAACACACATCCGCCAGTATCCAGATATCCCCGGAGAGTCGGTATCCAACTCATCGGAATTAATAAACTCAGCAGCACCGTTGACCAAAACACCCGGCGGGAATAAACTGGAATTAGTTTGGCAGAAATTGCCCCCAGCAACAGGCGAAACGGCAGCACATAAATCAGGGATACGCTAAGAATGTAACTCAGCCGAGAATCGCCAAATAAGAGAATAAACGGCACTAACGGCAAACAGATTAACAGGTTTTTTTCCTTAGATAGCGATTCTATAACTCCGCGCCATGCTTTATCTGGCGAGTCTCGAAATAAATTTGCCGTGTTGACTGTAGCGGTATTGTATCCCGCGTAATCCCACCAATAAAAAGTATGTTCGCTGGATACATAGATTGATGTTACTGCAACTGTTACGAGAACAACTAAAAACAAGAAAAACCCATCAATCAGAAACTTGCGAGGCGATTTAAAAGAAACACTATCAAATAATCCCATCAGTCTAGCAACCCTAAATCAATTGTATAGTCCTGGACGCACGGGTACTCAGAAACCGGGTTTTTTTGCCAATATCTTGCATCAAAACTTTTAATTTCGGTAAAAACCCGGTTTCTTTGGTATTGATGCGCGTCCAAGATTGTTACCTTAAAACACTACCTTGCAAAAAACCCTCCAACTTTTCTGCATATTGCCGATTCGCGATCGCACTTGGATGCAGGTCATGAGGTAAATTATTATTGGCAGGTATTTTCAAATCAACCGAAATATCGGCCGTAGCAATTCCCTCCTGACTTAACTCCTCCAACATCTTAGCAGAACCGGCATTAATTCCCGCAACAACTAACTTAACACCATTAGCCTCAGCCACACGGTTAAATTCTTTAATAATTGCCTTAGAAACCTCATGGCTTCTATACAATCCCTCTTCAAATTGATTGTAATTAACATCCAAAAAATGGCTTAATGCAGAAACCCGCATCAGCGGGAACTCGTGATATTCAACTTTTGCCATTTTGTAGGTAAAATTATTTTTTCCATTCAGCCTAGCATCGGGCTGGAATAGAATACCCAATTTATTCCAAGCAGCCATTTGCTTTCTTCTCGCCCTTAACAGAGTATTGCGGCGGTCATGAAATCCCGCATAAGCAATCACCGCTATTTTGGGTTTATTTCCTTGCTTTAGTGCTTCTTTAAATTGAATCAACGAGTGCAGCGTGCCGTAGCCGTTAACTCCAAAATTTACTATTTCATATTTGGGTAATTTCTCTTGCAACAACCAAGCATAAGTTTCGCTGTCATTCAATGACCAACCGTAGGTAAAAGAACAGCCAAATATCCAAATTTCAGGCTTTTTTGACGATAAATTGTAAGTATTGAGGGGATGTGTTATTCTGAGACTATTATTGAGATGAGTTGCATTAAATGAGTAATTGCCGTTAAGTGTTACCTTGAATTTACCGGGCAAATGTTTGTAGCCGAGTTCCGAGTCTTTGGTGAAAAAGTTACCTTTTGGTTCGACGGCCACATCAACATTTTCTATTTGCCAGGGTTTGTATCCCGCAACTCGCAAGACGATTTCAGCCGTGGTGGTAGATAAAAAAACTGGAAAAATTAGATAAGTTATTAATCTGAAAGCAACATTTTTAGCAATTTTTTTTTCGCTCATTAACATAATATGAAACGTCAGCAAAAGTATAATAAACTGCCATGCGAGTATTATCTAGTTCATGGATCTAATTTAATTAGATTGAGCGCACCAATATCAGCAACGGGCTAGAAGCCCGTTCCACAAAAAATAAACTTGATTGTGGAACAGGCCGGAAAGCCTGTTAAGCGAGAATAGTGCCACATCTGAGTTTAAACTCACATCTTGCACCAATATCAGCAACGGGCTAGAAGCCCGTTCCACAAGAAAATCTACTTTTTGTGGAACGGGCATCTTGCCCGTTCTTGAGAATGGTACAACATCTGAGTTTAAACTCACATCTTGCACCAATATCAGCAACGGGCTAGAAGCCCGTTCCACAAGAAATAAACTTGATTGTGGAACGGGCATCTTGCCCGTTCTTAAGAAGAGTGCAAAATATTGGTTTAAACTCACATCTTGCACCAATATCAGCAACGGGCTAGAAGCCCGTTCCACAAAAAATAAACTTGATTGTGGAACGGGCATCTTGCCCGTTCTTAAGAAGAGTGCAAAATATTGGTTTAAACTCACATCTT
>NZ_JAUBTV010000006.1:137645-166945 GCF_036705145.1 Microcoleus sp. B5-D4
GCACCAATATCAGCAACGGGCTAGAAGCCCGTTCCACAAAAAATAAACTTGATTGTGGAACGGGCATGTTGCCCGTTCTTAAGAAGAGTGCAAAATATTGGTTTGAGCTAATTGATTAATTCCTAATAACCAGGCTCCTCCTCGTACTCAGGAGTCTTAGTCTTCTCAGGGATATTCACCCGAGGAGCCTGGTAAGGCTTCGGTGCCTCATCGTCAGCCCAAGCATCAGCCTCCACATCATCCTCGTACTCGTACTGCACCACCGGCTGCTTCGGGCGAGAAATCTCAGGGCGAGTGTACTGCGGCTTTTCCTCGTACTCTTCCTCCTCGTAATCGTCCTCCTCGCCGCCCCAATTATCCTCTTCGTAATCCTCGTAATCGTCGATTGGCTGCTGCTGTACCTGCACCGCGCGCATCGGCGGCTGGCGAACCGCAGACCGATTCCACTCTAAATCCTCATCCCAAGGAACTTCCTCCACCGCAGGCGCAGCTACCCGGCTCCGCATTTCCGGTGCAGGTATCCGCACGCCAGGGCCCAATTGATTTCCCGTAGCCACGGGTTTCGGATAATAACCTGCCTCGTCCTCTTCTCGTTCCCAAGGTGCTTGGCCCAAACCAACGCGCTCCAGCAAACCCACACTAAGCTGCCTGAGCCTTTCCTCGGAACCTTCAAACACAATCAAGCGATTCGGGCCGCTGCTGACAATTTCTTCAATCCCCAACTCGTAAGTGCTGAGAACTTGGTCGGGGATTTGGGGGATTCCCAGGGAAGCGATAATTATAGAAACTAACTTACCGTCTTCGGGGTCGAACCTAAAGCCCCGTACCCTACCTAAAAGTTCGCCAGTTTCGGTAATAACTTCGCTGTTAATCAAAATGCTGTAGACTTCAACATCAACATCATCTTCGATCGCGCTCTCATCTTCCACCAACAGCACGTCGCCGATTTCGCTGACATTGCTGAGGAACATAAACCTCGGCATTCCAGCGACCGCAAATATATTATCTCGCAGACCGATCGCCACAACTTCCCGCCGGTCAATGTCCACCCACAATTGACTGACTACACCCAAGCGTTTACCTCTGTCGCGGGTGATGACTTGAGTGCCGAGAATATCTGAGCGTTGGCAAATTTGTTCTGATGTCATTCTAAGTTTAGTCCTGATTTATCATAAAAATGGGCCTAAAACCCCCGTGCTTCTAGCACGGCTTTGCTGTATGCTTGTAGTAGTGGAAAGGTAATCAACCACTCTAAAAACCTAGCTGTCAAAAGACAAAGCGCTGAACCTTGAAAATTGAATCTAAGCGGTTCTACTGCATTTTTCTAGACTCCACCTCGCAGTAGGTAAAAGATTCAGAGGAGCTAGACAAACAGCATTTGAAGCGAATTTGCTTCAAACTGAAACAGGACTTGCCTAAAAGCAAATAGGGTAGGGCATACCCGAATTAACTCTTGGGGAGAGTCCCACCTCTGGGCTAGAGACTTCAAGGAATCTAGTTTAAGTGGTCTCGGTGAGCCAAGAATCCTCGTACCTTCAGGTCGAGGAGTGTCAATAAGTACATATATCACTCAACACGATCATCAACCGACACTCCGGGACTACAACTTCAGTCCTATGACTTGAGTATAAGCTCCCCGTGCTTGAGTAACACCAATTGTACGCTCAGCCGATTGAATCATAGGTCGCCGCAAACTCACAACAATAAACTGGGCTTGTTCAGACTGTCGTTTTATCATTCTAGCTAATCGCTCCACATTTGCCCCATCCAGAAACATATCCACTTCATCAAAAGCGTAGAACGTAGACGGGCGGTAGCGTTGCAGCGCAAAAATAAAACTCAGCGCCGTCAATGATTTTTCGCCTCCAGACATGGAAGCCAGCCTCTGTACGGGTTTGCCCTTCGGGTGAGCCACCAAATTCAAGCCACTGCTGAAGGGGTCTTCCTGGTCATCTAGCTGGAGATAGCCATCGCCTTCGGAAAGTTCCGCAAAGATAGTCTGGAAGTTCTCGTTAACCGCGTCGAAAGCTTCTTTAAAAGCGCGCCGCCTGAGTGTGGTAAAATTTTCGATTCTCAACAGCAGTTCAGTGCGTTCTCCTTCCAATGTCGTCAATTTTTGACTTAATTCTTGAAGGCGTTCTTGAGTGCGGTTGTACTCTTCCAAGGCTAGCATATTGACTGGTTCTAAAGCTTGAATGCGTTTGGCGATCGCCTTTACTTCCTGCTGCAATTCCGTCAAATTGGCTTTCTCGACATTTTCAGGAATCGACGGCACGGGGTCGGGCATTTCCGCCCGCTGCGTTTCCAATAGAGTGCGGATGGCAGCCAATTGTTCCCGGCGTTCTTGCTGGGTTTCGTGGAGTTTTTGCAACTGCCATTGTAACTGCTGTTTGGCTAAATGCTGTTCTCGCAGTTGAGATTCCGCCCGATCGCGCTCTCCCTTCTGCACGCCCAATTTTTCCTCAATTTCCCCCAAAGCCGCCTTAGCTGTGGCAATTTGTCCATCGAGTTCTAACTGCTGCGAAACAATGCGATCGAGCGCATCCGCCCCCGCGTTTTGCTGCACTTGCCATTCCTGCAATTTCTCGCTGCCTTCCTTAATTTTCTCTTCCAAACGCCCGAATTGATTTTCCAAGTCTACAAGGCGCTGCTGGACGGTTCTCAGAGCCAATTCTCGCTCTTGGAGCTGCGCTTCTAGAGCGCGCAAACTCGATTGCATTTGCTGCCATTCGCTGTGGCTGTTCGACTCTTCCAACTGCGCCAAAGTTTGGCGGTACTGCTGCAATTGAGTTTCCTGTGCGGGCAATTCTCGTTCCAGCGACTGCAATCTCGATCGCGAATTAGTTAATTCCTGTGTATTTTTCGCAATTTGCGATCGCACTTGTTCCTGTTGCGCTTGCAAATTCTTAATTTCTGAATCCAACTGTTCCAAGCGCAACTGATGTTCGCGTAAATTTTGTTTCGCTTCCATCAATTCTTGGCTGCGAGTTTTGACTGCAACAGAAGCGCGATCGATCGCAATTTTGCACCGTTCCAAAATCCGCTCAATTTCCTCCAACCTTTCTTGCAAAGACGCGATCGTCCGCGCTTCACTAGCAGCCTCACTAGCCTCAACCGTGCCAAAATGCAAAGTAGATCTATTAGTAGAACTTCCCCCAGTCATCGCCCCGCTAGTTTCCAAAATTTCCCCGTCCAAAGTGACAATCCGGTACTGTCCCAAATAGCGGCGGGCATCACTGAGGTTGCTAAACACAACCGTACTGCCAAAAACGTAAGCAAAAATTTCCTGATACCGCGAATCGCAATCAATCAAATTAACAGCCGCATCCACAAACCCAGCCGCGCGCCGCAAATTTTCATTCACCGAATACCTGCCGCCTCTAATCTTATTCAGAGGCAAAAACGTCATCCTTCCCGCCCGTTTTTGTTTCAACAATTCGATCGCAGCAGCAGCCACGCTGTCATCTTCCACCACCATATTTCCCATGCGCCCGCCCGCCGCAATTTCCAGCGCCAACTGATAGCGCGGTTCCACCCTGCCCAGTTGCGCCACCAAGCCACAAACTCCGCCAATTCCGCTTTGGGCGACAATTTTTGCAGTAAACGTTCCCGTCGCTTCTTGCAGTGCTTGAAACTGCACTTCTAGTTTGTCTAATTTGCGCTGTCTTTCCCGCTGTTCTTCCAACAAACGAGTTTGAGTTTCCTGTTGCAGTTGCAATTCTTGTTCGGCTTCGAATAAAATCTGATTTAGCGATTCTACTTGCAAAGATGCAACGCCTTTGGTTTCCACAAGGCGAGATTGCTGCTCTTTTTTCGCTGCAATTTCCTGTTCCAATACTTGCAGCGATTGGTTTTGTTCTTGAATTTGACTTTGCAGGCGATCGGCTCTTTCGCCGATAGTAGCTTGTTCTGTACGCTGCGGTTCCAAAGTTTGTTGAATTGTTTCGATTTGGCGGTGCAGTTCCGTTTGCTGCTGTACCCAAACTTCGGCCGTCGAGGCGATCGCATTTGCAACTTCCCGATTTTCATCTAAACTTTGCTGGGCTGCGTCCCGCTGTTCCTGCAAAGTTCCTGTTTGAGACTTAACATAAGATATTTCTATCTCAATTTGCTCCAAACTTTGCCGGAATTGCCGAACTTCTTCCTCGGTTTGTGCTATATTAGCAGCCATTTGCCCAGCAGTTTTTTCCAAATCCTGTTTGCGGTTTTGCAGTTGCCGCCTTTCCGCTTCCTGAGTGGCAATCGTCGCTTGTAAAGCCAACAATTCCGACTCTCCCAAAGCTTTAACACGGGCATTCAGCGCGTCAAGTTCGGCGGTTGCTGCTTGAATTTGGGTGCTAATTGCTTGCAGTTGTTCGGTGAGAGATGCAGAAGTGCGATCGCCCGTTTCGATTTGTTCTCGCAGCTTCCATTCTTGCTGCTGCAATTGGCGGAATTTCAGCACAATTTCCCATTGCGACTTTTCTTGAAATTCCGCCCGCAATTTTTGATATTTTTCCGCTTTTGTGCGATCTGAAGCAAGTCTATCGCGCTGAGACATCAGCTCTTTTTCAACAATCCGGCTGCGTTCTTCCACCTCCTTAACTTCATCCAACTTCTGCCTAGCTAAAGAAATTTTGCGATCGAACTGAGCCACACCAGCTAATTCGTCAATGATTTCTCTGCGTTCCTTAGAATTCATCGAAATAATGCTGGTAACGTCTCCTTGCAGCACGACGTTATAGCCTTCGGGATAAATTCGCAAGCGGTTGAGTTGTTCGTGAAGTTGAGTCAGCGTGCAAGGTTGACCGTTAATGTAATAAGTTGAAGTGTAAGTACCTTGGCGAGTTACCCGAAGTTTGCGCGTCACACTCCACTCATCCGATTTTCGATTTTCGATTTTCGATTTTCGATTGGTAGCGAGTAGTTGTCCGTGGTTGTCTTGAGTTGCTGCTATTTCTATTTCTTCTACGTCTTCAACAGACAACTCATCCGATTTTGGATTTTGGATTTTGGATTTTCGATTGACAGCAGGTGATTGGCCGTTGTTGTCTGGAGTTTCGGTAATTTCTATCCCTTCGGCTTCTGCAACAGAGAGAGGCGATTCTTGATTGACAGAAGATGATTGTCCGTTGTTGTCTTGAGTTTCGGCAGTTTCTATCCCTTCGACTTCCTCTGCTTCAACAGATAACTCTTCCGATTTTCGATTTTCGATTTTGGATTTTCGATTGGCAGATGATTGTCCGTTGTTGTCTTGAGTTTCGGCAGTTTCTATCGCTTCGACTTCCTCTGCTTCCACAGATAACTCATCTGCTGCATTTTCCTCCTCATCTTCATCCCGCGCGAACCATTCCTCTCCCACATCTTCCAGGGCAAAAGTCGCAGTCACGCTAGCTTCGATCGTACCGCGTTTGTTTTGGGCGCTGTTCACCAAATCCGGCAAACGTTCAGCCCGCATTCCCTTAGAACTCGAAAGTCCGAGACAAAACAGCAAAGCGTCGAGGATATTGGACTTCCCAGAACCGTTGGGCCCGGAAACCACAGTAAAACCGGGCAGCACGGGAATGGCCGTCGTGCCACCAAAAGATTTAAAGTTAGTCAGTTCGATCCGTTTAATGTGAACCATATGCTAGGAGTAGCTTTGGCTCTAGGTTGTTGTCACAGGGTAGCACAGGCAATGGGGCGATCGACAATGTGTTAACTTTCGGGCATTGTCGAGCAAACCGATATCTTACACCTTTGTCAACAACAAAGTCAGCTTTTACTTCAAAAGATAGTTGACAAAAGTACAACATCTGCGACCAGAGCTACCGCTACAAATGAACGTAAATTTTGATACAGATAACTCCATGAGACTCGATCGAAATTATTTGTGCAATTAAACCTGAAAGCCTTGCCCCTAGTGAATTCCAGCAAATATAATTGTGGGAATTCCTCATGTTCCCCCTAGACATATAAAAACTTTCCGGTAAAATCGAACCAAAATTAATAATGTATAAAGTAACGAAGCGAATTATGGAGGGCAAACCCATTACACCAGCTCAGAACTCGTCTAACCTGCCAGCTTCACCTGAAAGCGACCAACAAGTATTGCAAATTTGGGGTCGCCAGCCCCTTAAAGGACATATCAAAATCAGCGGCGCCAAAAACTCCGCGTTAGTCGTCATGGCAGGAGCCCTGCTATGTCCAGAAGATTGCCGTCTCCGCAACGTTCCCGGTCTAGTCGATGTCGCCCGCATGGGGCAAATTCTCTCGGCTGTAGGAGTCAACTTACAGCAGAACGGGGACGTTTTAGACATCAACGCCAGCAACCTCATAGACGCTCAAGCCCCCTACGAATTAGTCAGCCAACTGCGGGCGAGCTTCTTCATCATCGGCCCGCTGCTAGCGCGTTTGGGATTTGCCAAAGTGCCCTTGCCCGGTGGGTGCGCCATCGGTGCCCGACCCGTTGAACTCCACGTTCGCGGTTTGCAAGCCCTCGGTGCCGAAGTCCACATCGACCACGGCACGGTTCACGCTTACGTCAAAGGGCCGAACCGCCGCCTGAAAGGAGCCAAAATTTATTTGGACTACCCCAGCGTCGGCGCAACTGAAACTTTGATGATGGCGGCGACTCTGGCGGAAGGAGAAACCGTGATTGAAAATGCGGCTCAAGAGCCGGAAGTCGCAGATTTGGCGAATTTCTGCCGCGCTATGGGAGCAAAAATTCAAGGCGCTGGCACGAATACGATCGTCATTTCGGGAGTTCCCAAGCTGCACGCGGTAGACTATTCAATTATTCCCGATCGCATTGAAGCCGGAACATTTTTAGTAGCCGGAGCCATCACTCACTCGGAAATCAGTTTGTCGCCAGTAATTCCCGACCACCTGACCGCAGTCATTGCCAAATTGAAGACTATTGGGGCGAAAATTATTGCAGAATCCCCCGACATTTTGCGGATAGTTCCCGGCAAAACTCACTCGGCCACAGACATCGAAACTCTGCCTTACCCTGGTTTCCCCACAGATATGCAAGCTCAGTTTATGGCTTTGCTGACGCTGAGCGAAGGAGACAGCTTGATCAAAGAAACCGTGTTTGAGAATCGCTTGCGCCACGTAGCAGAACTCAACCGCATGGGCGCCGACATTCGCCTGAAAGGCAATGTAGCGATTGTGCGCGGAGTGTCGCGGCTGTCGGGTGCGCCGGTAGTGGCAACAGATTTGCGGGCTTCGGCGGCGTTAGTGTTAGCGGGACTTGCAGCCGATGGTGTCACCACCATCAGTAGCTTGCAGCACTTAGACCGCGGCTATGAGCAGTTAGAGGTGAAACTGCAAAAATTGGGAGCTAAGTTGCGACGGGTCAAAGAGGGTACAGACCCGGCGACTGCTGAGGCTCCTGTCAATCCCGTGCGATCGGGTTTAAACTGTTAATTAGTCATGAGTCATTAGTCAGCAGTCATTAGTCATTAGGAAGAAGGAAGAAGAAAGAAAAATAATTCAACCTTTTTCAATTCCCGCTTCCCAATTGCCAATTCCCACTTTCCAATGACCAATGACTAATGACAAATGACTATTGACTAATGATTCAGGATTAAAATGTCGAACATACCGCTCATCGGTTTGAAAGCAGACCAGTTTCGCCACCCGCTAGACTTGGAAGCTACCAGCACTCTCAAACAACTGCCCGGCCTGGATTTGATGGTGCGGCAGTTGCTGGGACAACTGGGCGAACAGTTTTTCATGCTGGAAAATCTGGCTTCCAGCGTCCAAGTCGGGGAAAATCAATTGCCCCACCTGCATCAATTGTTGTTGGATGCCTGCAAAACTCTGGATTTGGAACCGCCGCAGCTTTATGTCCGCCAGCATCCGATGCCGAATGCTTACACCTTTGCGATGCGGGGAAAACAGCCTTTTGTGGTGATGCACACTTCTCTGATTGATTTGCTCACAGATGAGGAAGTTAAGGCAGTAATTGCTCACGAGTTGGGGCATTTGAAGTGCGAACACGGAGTTTACCTGACTCTGGCTAATTTAATTGTGTTGGCCGCCGGCCAAATTTCGCCTGTGGGAGCCGTGCTCGCGCAGGGTTTGCAGGCGCAAATGTTGGAATGGTTGCGGTGTGCGGAATTTACGTGCGATCGCGCCGCCTTGCTCGCCACCCAAGACCCAAAAGTGGTAGCATCACTGTTGATGAAACTGGCCGGAGGTTCGCCGACTTTAGCTCCCAAACTGAATGTAGATGCGTTTTTGGCGCAGGCGCGGGCCTACGACGACCTCAGCAGCACTCAACTCGGAGATATGCTCAAACAAGCTCAGACGGCTCAGTTGTCCCATCCTGTACCAGTATTGCGCGCCAGAGAGATCGATCGTTGGGCAAGTTCAAAAGATTATGAATCTTTGCTTGCAGGAAATCGATCGGTGTGTTATGATGGTGAAACGAAAAAGGGCGGGTGGCGAAATTGGTAGACGCATCAGACTCAAAATCTGACACCGAAAGGTATGAGAGTTCGATTCTCTCCCCGCCCACTGCTAAAAAAGCTTAATAAATCTAGGGTTCCAGATGATAAGTCTGGAACCCTAATTTATATTGGGCATCGGGCATCGGGAATCGGCCAAACAGGGCATGGGGAATCGGTAATCGGGCATCGGTAACAACAGTCATTAGTCCTTAGTCATTAGTCCTTAGTCATTAGTCCTTAGTCATTAGTCCTTAGTCATTAGTCCTTAGTCAGTCAACAGTCAACAGTCAACAGTCAACAGTCAACAGATTTTATGGGTGAAATTGCCGCTTTAGGCGCTGCACTTGTCTGGGCCCTATCTTCCACCATCTGGCAGCGAGTGGGACAGCAACTCCCCGCAGTCGTGCTAAACTTGCTCAAAGGTGCGATCGCCCTTTTCATGCTCCTTGCCACTGTAATAATTTTAGGAAAATCTTTACCCGCAATCAACCCTAATATTTTAGCAATGCTGCTGATTAGTGGTGGTCTAGGAATTGGCATCGGAGACACCGCTTTCTTTATCGTATTAAAATATTTAGGCGCGAGGCGAACGCTGCTTTTAGAAACCCTATCTCCTCCTTTAACAGCTTTATTGGGCTTAATATTTTTGCAAGAAAAGTTATCTGCTATTGCTTGTACAGGCATTCTTTTAACAATCTGCGGCGTAGCGTGGGTAATTGCAGAACGAACAGCCGAAACCACCTTACCATCAAAACATCTTTGGCAAGGATTAGCCATTAGTTTATTAGGACAAACATCCCATGCCATCGGAGCTATTTTATCCCGCGCCGCCTTCACTCAAATAGATATTGATCCCCTGTGGACGGCGGCCTTGCGTTTGAGCGGTGGCATGGCAGTTATGCTATGCTTTTTGAACCAAAAAAACCTTAACAGTTTCAAACAATTAAAAGCGCCAAAACTATTAGGTGCAATAATTCTAGCAGCTTTTTTAGGAACATATCTCGGAATTTTCCTGCAACAGACTGCGCTGAAATATGCACCCGCAGGAATAGCTCAAGCACTCTGTTCTACCAGTCCCCTATTTATCCTGCCTTTAGCCGTGCTGGCGGGCGAAAAAGTGAGCATTCGGGCTGTTTTGGGGGTAGTTGGTGCGATCGGCGGAATCGCCTTATTATTGGGTTTGAAGTGATTAGATTTGATATCAATTCCGGTGCCACCGGAATGATTGTTGACTGTTGACTGTTGACGGGCGGGTCGAAAAACTGAATGGTTGAGTGTTAACTGTTGACACTAATAGGCACGGCGCCGTCTCGAAAGCAATGGGTAATATTAATTCCGATGCTACCGGATTTGATATCACAACTCCGACAAGTGGAAACAAAACTCTACGGAGAGATTGAGAAGCAAATTGCAGCCTCTCGCCAGAATCAAGAAGAAGTGATTTATGCTTCTAATACTTGGGTAAAACAATTTGCAGAAATCCGTAAAGATTTTGACGGGATTATCCAGTCCATCACGAAGGCAGCAGCTAACCGAATACTTGAATCTGAAAAAGAGCGCCCTCACATACCAACTTGTCACAAAGTGCGTGAAGCGCAGCTATGCCGTAGGGAATCGTCCTTATAAGCTGTTGTGCATTTAACTTATATCTTTAGGGCGGGCAGGATGCCCACCCCACAAAAGTTTAATTGTATTCGGTCGTGCAATTTAAATGCCTCGGAGCTTATTCTTTAGAGAAGAAACGGCCCGAATAATATTTCTTCATCGATTCGTGAGAAATAATCCCATGACAAGATTCGTCTCTCGGCAAATCTCCTCTCGCTTCCTGCCAAGGTTTTTCACTGCAAATCATTCGTTCCAAAGTTGCATCATCATACTCAAAATAAGCATCAGCAACTTCCTCGATAAATTCCCCGATTTTTTGGGGAAGTTTCGGTTGTTCGATTTTCTCTGTAATTGCTTCCCAACTAAATTGTCGTTGATACTTTTCTAATAAATCAGGAATAACCGGCCCGTGAATCCCTGCTTCAAAATCTGCATCAAATAGTGGCTTGCCGTAAACTCCTAAATACCAAGCTTGAGCATAATACATTAGTTTTTGTAGCTTGTAGGCGTTGATTGCTACATTAGTTTGGGCGGCTAACCAAATAAAAGCATTGGCAATATCTTGCTCACTCACTTTTACTGAATTACCTGGAACCGCCACAACTTTGAGTTGACCTTCGCCTATCTGTTCCAATAGTTCAGAAACTGACAAGTTAAATTGTGCGGCAATTTGCTCAACTCTTTCCCAAACTGGAGAACTCGCAGTTATTTGATATTCATTTTTTGTTGAGATAGCTTGAGTCATAGCCGTCCTTAGAGCTGACTTAAATAATTCTAGCAAACAGTGGAAATAATGACGTAATGCAGTCTTTTCTAAGCATTATAACTCAAGTGCAACTCACCCACAATCGGCAATTCAAATACATTACTCTCTCGCAACCGCTTGGAGAAAAACATAACTTCCAGATTTTCAATTTCCTCCGTGTCAGGATTGAGACGAGCCACAATTCCATATTCTAGTTCTTGCGATTCTTGCTCTGCATAAGGCGAACATTTATTCACGTACAAAATATCCCCAATAGCATCGTATTTAAAAGTTAGTTTTTCTGCCATATTATCTCTCCTTGGGTAACATTTTTTGTTAAGTAAGCTGTCACGATCCAATAGCGCTCTCTCGGAACTGTATCATTCACAACAGCTACTACAACATACCTACCCTTGCGACCCTTACCATACTGCTATGAAAATAGAAAAGTATTGCCGAAACGTAAATCACATCGAACCTCATCTGGGTCAGCTAGAGTTTTAGCAATTCTTTCCTGATAAGATGGTAGCAAATCGGGATGTGTATCAACAATATGTAGTTCTCGCTCTTCAGTGAGTTCAACCTCGCTATCGAGATATGGACAGAAAAATTGTGTTGTCACATTCCTCCATTCTTGCCAGTCCTAATTACCTAACTTTTAGATTACCATAATTACCTGACAAGTTTAGCGATCGCCCATCCCAACCCAACTTGTCAAAAAGCACGCGCGGCGCAGGTATCCTGTAGGGAATCGCCCCTGCTTGACCGATCGCCTCAACTCTGGTTAATATACAAGAGTAAGCTTTGGAGAGAGTGCTTGAAACTGCCCAATTATGAAAGAGCAGTCGTTCCTGAAAAGAAAATTACCGAATATCTGCTCTCACTCACCCACCGCGACGGGAAAAGCAAAGCAAAATTTTTTTTACGGTTTGGTTTTTCAGTTGATGCTTGGGAAATCATGGCAACTGCCTTGCTGCGTCATGCCGCCGACCATGAATTAGCTAAAATTGAAGAATCTCCTTTTGGCAGTCGGTACGTTATTGAAGGAGAAATGCTAGCAGCAGATGGCAGAAAACCCTTTGTGCGTTCTGTTTGGTTTATTGAAACCGGAGGCGACACTCCCAGGCTAGTAAGTGCCTATCCACCAAAATAAAAAATAAAATGATTCAAGAACTTGACAGCATTGTTTTAACAATTGATATCCCCGAAAAAAAATTAAGCCAAGGCGATATTGGCACAGTTGTTTTAGTACATCAAGGTGGGGTAGGATATGAAGTAGAATTTGTTACCTTGACGGGGAAAACATTAGCTATTATTTCACTCTTTAGCTCCCAAGTCCGTCTCATAGGTGATAGAGAAATTGCTCACGCCCGGATGCTAGCTTGAGCGTTATCTAAATGGAAGCAAAAACATTATGAACACTCACAGCTTCACAGGCATCATTTACAAACAAGAAGATAGATACATTGCCGAATGTCCCGAAGTCGGCACAGTTGACCAAGGCGAAACCATAGAATAAGCGATCGCCAATCTTAAACAAGCTACAAAACTCTATCTCGAATAATGTCCATTATTAGAGCCCCGACTTCTTTAATAAGTCGGGGCTCTAGCTACTCTTACAAATTGCAACTCATATCCCCAGATAATTGACTGAAACGCGCATTTTCCCGATAGTCTACCGGACAGTCAATCACGCAAGGGACATCTTGAGCAAGGGCTTCTTTCAGAATCGGAATAAAATCCGTTGCAGATTCCACTCGATAGCCTTTTAAACCCATACTTTCCGCAAATTTCACAAAATCAGGATTGCCAAATTTTACGAAATCGGAATGACCAAAATAATCTTGCTGCTTCCATTCAATTAACCCGTAACCGCCGTCATTAAATATCAGCGTCACAAAATTAGTACCGACTCGCAAAGCAGTTTCTAACTCTTGGCAATTCATCATAAAACCGCCGTCGCCGGTGGCTGCTATTACTTTGCGATCGGGATAAACGAGTTTTGCAGCTACCGCACCCGGAATCGCAATTCCCATCGCCGCAAAGCCGTTGGAAATCAAACAGGTATTCGGGCGATCGCAATGATAGTGCCGCGCGATCCACATTTTGTGAGCTCCCACATCAGATATAAGAATATCTTCCGGGCCCAGGACTTGCCGCAAATCGTAAATGAGTTTTTGTGGCTTGATCGGGAAACCGTCGTCGGCTGCATATTGTTCGTACCCAGCGCGAATATCCGCCCGCAATTGCTTAGCAAAAGGGTCTACTTTCTCCATGCGATCGGCACGCTGCAAAATTTCATTGAGAGAATCAGAAATATCCCCCACAACTTCTATAAGAGGAATATAACTGCTGTCAATTTCTGCTGGCAGAGCTCCAATATGAATAATCGGAATTTTTCCTTCAGGATTCCACTTCTTCGGGGAATATTCAATCAAATCGTAGCCAACAGCAATCACTAAATCCGTTTCTTCAAAAGCACAGCTAATGTAATCGCGTTTTTGCAAGCCCGTCGTCCAAAGCGCCAAAGGATGAGTGTAAGGAATTACACCTTTGCCCATGAAAGTATTAGCTACAGGAATATTCAATCGAGTAGCAAATTGGGTCAAAGCATCGCTGGCGTTAGCGCGGATCGCGCCGTTTCCTACTAAAAGCAGAGGACTTTTTGCCTTGGAAATTGCCACAGCGGCTTTATTCAAGCTTTGGTAAGCGCCAAAAGTTTTTTCGCGGTTGTCTTTGGTGAGTGGCTGTCCTTCAGCAGGCATGGCTGCGATGTTTTCAGGTAAGTCAATGTGAACTGCTCCCGGCTTTTCACTTTGAGCTACTTTAAATGCTTTGCGGACAATTTCTGCCGTCGTGCTGGGGCGAACAATTTGAGCATTCCACTTAGTAACTGGCGCAAACATGGCGACCAAATCTAAATATTGGTGCGATTCTATGTGCATTCTGTCTGTGCCGACTTGTCCGGTAATTGCTATTAAAGGAGCGCCGTCTAAGTTGGCGTCAGCAACTCCTGTCATTAAGTTAGTTGCGCCAGGGCCCAAGGTGGACAAGCAAACGCCGGCTTTGCCGGTGAGACGACCGTAAACGTCTGCCATGAAAGCGGCGCCTTGTTCGTGGCGAGTAGTAATAAATTTAATTGAAGAGTTTCTCAGGGCTTCTAGAACTTCTAAATTTTCTTCTCCAGGAAGTCCGAAGACGTATTCGACGCCTTCATTTTCTAAACATTTTACCAATAGTTGAGCTGTGTTCATTTCCGTTTTTCTCCTCGGTTAATGGGGGTTTTGGGTCTTTCTTTTTCAACCGATCGCAAAAATACTAAATGGGAATTTTTAACCGCAGGTAAACGCAGATAAACGCAGACTTATGTAGATTTGTGCGATCGGTTGATAGAGTGGGAGCTTATTTCACCCACACTGTTTTTATGTTAACAAATTCGTGCATTCCTTGGATGCTCAATTCGCGTCCGTAACCGGAGCGTTTGATACCGCCGAAGGGCAATCTAGGGTCTGATTTTACTAAACCGTTGATGAATACCGCGCCCGCCTCTAGTTCGGAAATAAATCGATCGCTCTCTGAGTTTACTGTAGTCCAAGCTGACGCACCCAAGCCAAAAGATGTGCTGTTTGCCAGGGCGATCGCCTCATCGATGCCTGCAACCCGGAATACTAAAGCTACAGGCCCGAAAAATTCTTCTTGACGGGCAGAGGCATTCGGCGGAATATCTGTCAGAATAGTTGGCAAGTAGAAATTGCCGGCATTCTCTGACAATGGGCGGCCACCTGTCAGAAGTTTTGCTCCCGATTGGATGCAAGTTTGCACTTGCTTATCCAAGTCTTTGAGGATTGCCGGAGTAGCTAAAGGGCCGATATCGGTTTCGGGCAACATCGGATCGCCTACTTTTAATTGCTCGATTTTTTCGACAAATCCTGTGATGAATTCGTCGGCAATCTCTTCTGCTAAAATAAAGCGTTTGGCGGCGATACAAGATTGACCGTTATTGAGCATCCGGGATGTCACAGCAGTTGATAAAGCTGCTGCTACATCGGCGCTCGACATCACAATAAATGGGTCGCTTCCTCCCAATTCCAGCACTACTTTTTTCAAATTTTTGCCCGCATTTGCTGCCAAACTTTCACCCGCTGGTTCGCTACCGGTGAGAGTTGCTGCTTTTATACGATCGTCCGCAACGATATCGGCTACTTTGTCGGCGCCAACTAACAAAGTTTGAAACACGCCTTCGGGAAAGCCAGCAAGCGTAAAAATTTCTTCGATTTTCAAAGCGCACTGAGGCACGTTGGAAGCGTGTTTTAGCAAGCCAACATTGCCCGCCATCAGCGCCGGCGCCGCAAACCGAAAAACTTGCCAAAATGGGAAATTCCACGGCATAACGGCTAAAATAGCGCCCAGCGGTTGGTAGCGGACAAAGCTGCTGCTAGCGTCAGTGGTTGCCGGTACGTCTGCCATAAATTGAGCGGCATTTTTGGCGTAATAGCGGCAAACTAAGGCGCATTTTTCCACTTCGCCGATCGCAGATTTGAGCGTTTTGCCCATTTCCAGGGTCATCATTTCAGCGTAAATTTCGCGATCGCGCTCCAAGATGTCTGCCGCTTTCTGCATCCACAGAGCTCTCTGCTCAAACGGCAGTTGGCGGTATTTGTTAAAAGCTTGCTGTGCTAATTCCAGCTTAGCTTCTATTACCTCATCCGCGATCGGCTCGAAAGTTTTCAGCATTTCTCCCGTTGCCGGGTTGATAGTAGCAATAGCCATTGTTTCATCTCCTGTGTGAAAAACACAAAACTCCCTGCTAGCTATCAGCCTAGGCAGGGAGTTGTATCAAGATATTACAAAATAGGAATTTACCTGCCACGTTTTCTTTCAGGTCTTGCCAAGTTGCAAGTGCCGCGATTTGTTTAAATTTCTCTACTTTTAATTATAGTTCAGAGTCTCGATCGCAAATCTTAAGAAAATTTGTCTTTCTGAAATCACGCACAAATCTCGCTTAACAGGCGACGCCGGCCTGTTCCACAAAAGTTAAATGTTCTTGTGGGGCGTCCCGCCCGCCCCTGAAAGCTTTATTCACAATGAATGGTGCAAGATGGATGAAATATCTTGTCGGGTGTCCCGCCCGCCTTGCATTCTCAACCACAAAAACCGTAGGGTGCGTCGCCATCAAAAATCCCAAAAAAGAGCGAAAATCTCGCAGCGACGCACCTTGCAAGAATTAGGCATAAGGTGCGTCGCCATCAAAAATCCCAAAAAAGAGCGAAAATCTCGCAGCGACGCACCCTACGATAATTAGCAATTCCTCTCCCTCAAACAGACTGTTCCTGGACGTAATCCTGCACGTAAGACTGATAGTAATACCTGCTGCCTTTATCGTTATTCGCCACCATTCCCAACAGCGGAATCCCCGCCATTTTCAAATCTTCAAAAGCCAACACCAGCGCCTCCCGCTCAGTTTGATGCAGCCCTACTACCAGCATCAATCCGTTAGTGTGAGCCGCCAACAAATTCGCATCCGCCAAACCTAAAAGCGGCGCCGTATCGTAAATAACTAAGTCAAAATGACTTGACAAAGCTGCCATTAAATGCTGCATTTTTCGGGAAGAAAGCACCTTTGTGGGATCGAGAGGAACCGGGCCGGAAGTTAACACAAACAAATTTTCATCGCGGGGCGATCGCAAAATCACCTGTTGCACATCCACATCATCAGCAATCACATTGTGCAAGCCTTGCCAATTCGGTAAACCCAGCATTTCGTGTACCTGCGGGCGCCGTAAATCCCCATCCACCAACAGCACTTGCTGCCCCATTGCCGCCGCCGCCCGCGCCAGATTTACTGCTACCGTAGACTTGCCGTCACCTACTTGACAAGAAGTAATTACACAAGAATTGATCGGAGTATCAACGTTTAGTAAGCGAATATTCGCATTGAGCGATCGAAAAGCTTCTTGAAAAGCATCCGTCGGCATCGGCGAAATTGCCACATCCACCGGGCTTGTCTCAGCAGGAGGAAGTCTCAAAATTTTATCGCTAGCAGGAATTACCCCCAACAAAGGCAGGCGAATCGACTGTTTGACATCCTCTGGAGTTTGGAACACCGTTTTATTTTTAAACCGTTCCGCCAACTGCGCCGCCAGCATACCAAACAGCATACCAGCCAATCCCCCCAAAGCCAAATTCAAAGGCATAATCGGAGCAACAGCCATCAACTCGCCATTTTTGTAACGCGGAATTTCCGGCTTAGCAATAACTTCCCAAGCCACCTCTTTTTTGCCCACAGCTTCAAGCTGCAAAGCTTGCTGTTTTGCCACCAAACTATTCAGCGTATTGTTAGTCAAATCCAACTCGCGCTGCAAATCGGAATAGCGCCGCAAAATCACCGGGAATTTTTGAGAGTATTGATTCAACTGCTTAGCAGCTTGTTCCAAAACTTGATTCCGCACGCCCAGCACCTGAATTAAATTAGCAGTACCGATAAACTGCTCGATTAACTTAATCCGCACCGGATCTTGAAAAGTCAGCACTTGCGAATTTACCTTAGCCAAATCAGTTCCCAGAACATGTTGGGCTTCTTTCTTCAACAAAGGAATCAGGTTCTTGCGCTGTTCTCGCAACAATTGCATTTGCGGAGTTTCGTCTGTAAACGTAGCCGAGTTAATCGCAATTTGCCCTTCTAATTGTTGCAATTGAGTCAGCATCCCTTGATAGCGGGGAGCTTGACTCAGAGCCGATGCCATCAGCGCTTGCTTCTGGTTTAATCCGAGCTGATTTTGCAGATTGGAATAGAGAAATCTCTGCTGATTTAGCTGCGTTTGCGCTTCCAATCTTTGCGTTTGAAGTTCACTGATTTGCTGCGCGAGTTGTTGGGTTTGAATTTGCGGATCGATGAAATTGTACTGCTGTCGCAATTTTTGGATTTCAGTTTGCAGAGCTTGTTGGCGCTTTTGCTGGTTGGGAATTTGCGATTTCACAAAATCCAGAGTCTGACTAATTTGAGTTGTGGTATCTTGCACGCTGTAGTTGCGGTAGCCTAGCGCAACTTTTTCCAAAACAAACTGAATTTTTTTCGGATCATAATCCCGATATCTAACTTCGATAATCTTGGTATTTTTGAATCGATTAATTGACAACCTAGTTTCCTGAGAAAACGGCAAATTATCTGCTTTTTGGTTCAATAGATAGTTGTAATTTATTTCGGGATACTTAGCCTGCAACTGTTTAATAATCGGCGACATTACTTGGGGGCTTTGCAAAACTTGAATTTGGGATTCGTAGTCAAAACCGCCCTTTTCTTGGGTCGCTGGGGCCGCTGGTTGCAGTTTCAGCTCACCGGAGTAGATTTTGGCTAAAGTATTTTGCGTAACGGCTGGTTCTACTAATAATTGAAAGCGCCCTTCGTACTCGCTTTTTTGATTCAGTGTCCAGGCGAAAACTCCGGTAGTCACTGCCGCTGCTACACCGATGACTAAGATGGAGCGACTGCGGCAAACTTCCCAAAAACTTAACTCTTCTGCCTCGGTTTTGTTTCTGCCTAAAAATTGATCTTCTTCATAAAGTCCCGAAGATATTTTTTGAATATCAGCGGCTTTTTTATGATTAAAAATTGCTAGTGGAGATTGTTTCCCTGGTTTCATTTGATTTCTACAACTTATTAGTTTAAACGTCTGTATTGGTGGCGGAGTTTCAGGAAATCGGTTAATTCCTAAATATTTCATTACCAAACCGCTATTTTTTATATAAAGCGGGTTTCTGAGGTCTTAATGCCAGTCTCTTCAAATCACCTAAAAATATCGAACAACCGAAATATTCCTAACAGCGGGCTGAGAGGAGCGAGAGTCCCGCCTACATTATCCGAGAACGTAGCGCGACCCGATCGCCTTACCATAATTACATCATTATTTTGCAGTTTGGGATTAGTTGCTTCATTGGCAGTTGCAGAAAAATCAACCTTAACAGTTAGCTGCGAAACGGTGCCGTTAGGATTGAGGCGAATTAAATTCACCGAATCCATTTCTGCCCGCGCTTTATTAAAACCTCCCGCTGCTACCAGCGCTTGATTTAAAGTAGTGTTGGGCAGCACCGCAATCGCTCCCGGTTTCACGACTTCTCCCACAATGTTCACCTTAATAGTATCCGGTGAAAAATTAGAATTAGCAACTTGTTCGTCTTGGGTTTCATCGAGGTTTTCGGCTTTGGGAACGATTACCGTATCTCCCTGTTGTAGCGCTAAATCTTGGGATACATCTCCCCCTTCCAAAAGTTGCCACAAATTCACATTAATAATTTGTTCTGTACCCGCCCGTGTCAGGCGGCGAACTTGTATTTGTCGGATATCAGCTACCGGCGTAATGCCGCCCGCCATTTTAATTGCCCTCGTTACCGTTTGCTGCAAAACATTTTCCCCGCCGTTGGTTTCGCTGGCAGCAAACAAACCAGAATTTTCACCCATTTCATTCTCTTGTACCCTACTTTGAGCCTCTTTTGCCAAAGTATAAGTACCGGGGCGAGTTACTTCGCCCACCACAGCAATATTAATTGGTTGAGTGCTTTGTCCGGTAATGTTAGCTACTGCTAAAGTCGGTGCTTCTTGGCGGTTGAGGCTAGTTACAGTGGGAATAAATATAGTATCGCCGTCGCGCAAAGTCATATCGGCCCGCAAATCGCCGTTTTGCAATAATTCCCACAAATCCACACTAATAATTTGTTCCGGTGCGTTGCGCTGGGGGCGGCGGATTTTGATTTGGCGCACGTCTGCTGACTGGGTAATTCCGCCGGCCATTCGCAGAGCCCGCGATATCGTTGGCATTTGAGTTCCCATTTGCTCTGCTGTGCCTCCGGGGCCTGCTGCTGAGGATATTGTATAGGCTCCGGGGCGGTTGATTTCGCCCGCGATCGCAATTTGCAAAGGACGCGGCGCCAGCAGTTTCAGGGTAATCCAAGGACGTTTAAGGTATTTGCCGTATTTGTCTTTAACAGCATTAGAAGCTTGTTCTAGAGTCATCCCGTACACCGAAACGCTGCCAATTAACGGCAAACTCAGGGAACCGTCTGCCTGTACTTGGTGTTGACCGTTGGGGCCGCTGTATTCCGGGACGTTGAAGATGTCCATTTGAATACGATCGCCCGCGCCTAAAGTGTAAACTTCCGATCGTACACTTGAAGGTTCACTTGCCGGCAATCCCGGCAATCCCGGCACTGCCGGTACTGGTACAGGAACAGGAGAACCCGCATCAGGAGGAGGAGGAGGAGGAGGCATAAACTGGGCCGCTGCAGGAGATGAACCCACCGCCGCCAGCACTGACACTGTTAAACTTTGAATCATTAAACTTTTGACAGCATTGCTTGCCCAATAACTTAGCTTGCAGCTTTTGCTGGAAATGTCTCCCTGAGCCCCTCTTCTTGCAGGAAATGGGAGAAATTCTTCACCCTCCCTCTCCGCAAAGGGGACACAAGGATGAGATTTTTTCTCAAGTTGCACGCCGTGCGAAGAACTTTTAACCACCATCGCTTTTTGCCCCTATCCTCATCCAACCCCGCCAACATCAAATGTAACCCAACTGTTCTAACTTGGTCAGAACTTTTTTAACACTCTCTTCCACACTTTCTCGCTCTGTGTAACAAATAATCTCAGGATTAAGCGGTTCTTCATAAGGATCGTCAATTCCCGTAAAACCCTTAATTTCTCCTGCTCTCGCCTTAGCGTATAGCCCCTTGACATCGCGACCTTCGCACACTTCTAACGGCGCTGTGATATATACTTCAACAAAATGGGGCTCCATTGCTCTAATTTCGTCGCGAATTGCTCTGTAGGGGCTAATAGCTGCGGTCATTACGGCTACTCCATTGCGGCTCAGCAGGTGAGCTACAAATCCAATCCGCCGAATATTAGTATCTCTGTCTTCTTGGCTAAATCCCAAACCTTTTGACAAGTTGGTGCGAACGACATCTCCATCCAATATTTCAACTTTGCAACCTCTTGCCTTCAATTCGGGTTCGAGAGCTTTGCTGATCGTTGTCTTGCCGGAACCGCTCAGCCCGGTAAACCACAAAATAAAACCTTTTTCCATTTTCAATTGCTTGGTTAGTAGTGAATAGTGGAGAAATTACGCGACGTATTATTTTACTGTCGCGGTTCCCCATTTTCTGATTCTTTTTGATTTGAGATGCGATCTGACTTTCACAATAACTAATTTTTTTTATTAACCGCAGAGGACGCAGAGGACACAGAGGAAGAGGGAAGGGGAGAAATAAATAGGTAATCTTAAAATCCGTAGGGTGCTCTTGGGCCGTGCACCTTACCTTCAATGGGGGATAACAAACGCCGAACATCTATCCGTAGCGCACCCATCACCTGACTGAGCCTTTCGCAATCTAAAATCTAAAATCTAAAATCTAAAATCCTATTCCCCATGTCCCCAACCTTAAAAGCAGATGTTTTGGTAGTCGGTGGCGGCACCGGCGGCACTGCAGCAGCCGTCCAAGCAGCCCGCCGAGGTGCCAAAACTATTTTAGTAAGCGAATTCCCCTGGCTGGGAGGAATGCTGACAGCAGCAGGCGTTTCTGCCCCCGATGGCAATGAATTAGCAGCTTTTCAAACTGGTTTGTGGGGCGCGTTTTTGCGGGAACTCCAGCAGCGACAGCCGGGAGGTTTGGATTGGGGCTGGGTAAGTTTTTTTACTTACGATCCCCGCACCGGTGCTGAAATTTTCGCTGATTGGGTTAAATGTTTGCCGAACTTACAGTGGATTTGTGGACAAAAAGCTCACGATGTGCTGTATGAAGGAGATCGCATTTCTGGCGTTCAGTTTGCAGATTTTACGGTTTCGGCCAAAATCACTTTGGATGCAACGGAATTGGGAGATGTGCTGGCTTTAGCGGATGTTGGACACCGCTGGGGTTGGGAATTCCAAGCCGAGTGGGGAGAACCCAGCGCGCCGGCTGCCTCTAATGCTCTCACAGAGAGCTATTCGGTGCAAGCTCCGACTTGGGTGGCAATCATGCAGGATTTTGGTAAAGGTGCGGCAGGATCAGAAATTCCCGCGCCGCCTGTTGAAAATCCCGATCGATTTATCGGTGCTTGGGACGGTTACACTCCCGAACAATTTCTCAATTACGGCAGGCTGCCAGGGGGATTGTTGATGATTAATTGGCCGATTCGAGGTAATGATTATGGTGAAGGGGTCGATCGACTCATTAAATCTGAAGCATCTCGACAAGAATTTCTCCAAGAAAGTCTGTGGCACACTCAAAGTTTTGCCCGCTTCATTCAAACGCAACTCGGCCCCCGCTACGGCTTAGCACAGAATATTTTCCCCATTTCAACGATCGACAATCAACAAAATTCTTCCCTTCTTTCTTCCTTTGCCTTACATCCTTACTACCGAGAAAGTCGGCGCTTGCGAGGGATAAGTACAGTCACAGAACAAGATATTTTGCCTATTGCCGGCGGAAGAGTCGCGAAGTTGCCGATAAATTCTGAGGGCATTTGTGAAACAATTGCGATCGGCAACTATGCCAATGACCACCACTACACCAGTGGCGACATTCCTCTGCAGCCAAAATCCCTCCGCTGGGGCGGCCGCTGGACGGGAACTCCGTTTACCATTCCTTACAGCGCCCTAATTCCTGCGAGTACAGACGGTTTGCTAGTCTGCGAAAAAAATATTTCCGTCTCTCACATCGCCAACGGTGCAACTCGCTTGCAACCGACGGTAATGAATATTGGACAGGCGGCGGGGATGGCGGCGGCTTTGTGCGCGGAATCTGGATGTCAGCCGCGGGAGTTGCCGGTGAGAGTTTTGCAGGAAGCTTTGCTGCAAGATTCGGAGGCGAGTGCGGCGGTTATTCCCTTATTTAATTTGACACGGGGGCGATCGGACTGGCTGGATTGGCAACGCTATTATCTTGATCGACCCCAAGCATATCCGGCCAGCGGCGAATGTCAGGACTCAGTAGAGAAACAAAGCAGTCAAACAGCAAATACCCACAGCCAATTTTCGGGCATTTTCCGCCGCCTCGGCGAACAAAACTGGACACTAACGCTGACAAGCCCTGCCTCCTTAGTCGGTCAAACTTGGCAACTCGTGACTTTGGACTCGGAAACCGACAGATTTTTACACAATTGCGAAACCGAAAAGCCTCTGACAGTATGGGGCCGGCTGAATTCGGCAGGTGCTTGGCTGCTGGCGGGCTCAGTAGAATTGAAGAGGTGAGGTTTTTTGCAGAGATCCGAAAAATTCACAGAAATTTATCCTGATCGATCGGGGAGATCCCGTATCAGTTAATAGACACTGACACGGATACTACCCATGCAAACTTACACACCAATTGCTTTACTGAGTCTTTTGGACGTTACTTTGAGCGCCACTGTCGTTCTAGTCTTGGAATCCCTCGTCGGGCTGCTCCAAATTGCCACACATCCATACATTTTATCCGCCCAAACCGAACAAAGGGGCGATCGTTCTCCAGAAAGAGGCAGCGGACGCCGAGAGTTCATTGAGCCTAATCTTTACACTCATCAACTACAAGCATTTTAATGACATTGGACGAAAGCGATTTCCGTTATTGAGTTAGTTTCTGCCGCCCGTGTCGAGCGCTCAATCTGATTTCCTGGGATGATAGTTTTTCAGGTTTCCAAGGCAACTGCATTTCTTGTTTACAGTCATTAGGATCTTCTTTTATGTGAGTGATGATAGCATATAAACCTTAAACCGCCATCTATCGAGAGATTGAATCTCGTATTTGGCGGTTTTGTATATTATTGCAACCGTCTGGGTAGTGCAATTAGGAATTTTTTTATTATTGAAGCCAGAGATTTTAGTTATTCCATTTTACCTCAACTTCTGACAATCAAGCATCCAGGATACCCGCCACGTGATTCATTCCGAAAGCAGACTCAGGACCCAGAAATAAAAAACCTGTATCCGATAAAGCCACCCCCGAATTAATCTCGCGCAAGTCAATGCTTCAATTCTTTAATCTCAAATCTCAAATCTCAAATCTCAAATCTCAAATCGATTGACTGCTCTCATAGATGAGATGCTACGCATCTAAAGTGTCTGTTGCTTCGGGAGGGGGAGAGGGTGAGAAAGGGAGAGGGAAAGATAATTTTCCGCTTTTTATACAAGGATTTTAGGAGACAATTTAAAGGCGCGATAGCTTAACTTAAGCCTGATTCCTTCTTCCTGATTCCTTCTTCTTCTTCCTTCTTCTTCTTCCTTCTGATTCCTGATTCCTGATTCCTAATTCTCTAGTTTGATAATTTCAGGGAAATTCATCCTGATCAGCCTGGGTAAATGTCGTATCTCTAAATAGATACTGAGACGAATACTACCCATGAAAACCTACACTGCAATTGCTTTACTGAGCCTGTTGGGCATTACCTTGAGTGCCAGCGCCGCTCAAGCTTTTGAATCTCCACTCCCCATCCTCGAAACTGGCACCGCTCAATATATGTTGTCAGCCCAAACTCAACAAAAGGGCGAGCGTCCTATTAAGAGGCGAGGCAACCGCAGAAATTTTACTGAGCCTACTGTTTACACTCATCCGCTACAAGATTTCTAAGGGCATCGGACGCAAGTGATGACCACAACTGAGTTGCTTTGGGCCGTTCATTCGATCGCGCGATCGGATTTTCTGGGATTCTAGTTTTTCAGGTTAAGCGACAACTGCACTTTTTGTGGACAGTTTTTAGGAGATTATTTTTAGTGTAACAAATATTAGCATATAAACGGGGAACCGCCATCTACCTAGAGATAGATTCTAGTATGTGGCGGTTTTGTATTGAAAACGCTTCAATTAAACAAGCACTAACCACAGGCCTCGGAGCATCTGGGTTTTTCAACCAATATCCCTCGCCTTCCACGCCTTATTTTGGCGTTGCACAATTTGACGAGGATTTTTGTGGGGTGTCCTGCCTGCTGTGAAAATACAGCGGACTGGCTACGATATCCCATCCCACAAAACCATCAAAATCTTCCCGCAATTATGCAACAGCCTTATTTTAGTAGATCGAACCGGGTTTCGGCATCCATGACTATTCAAGAATTAGGGGCTCGGAGTCGCCTCAAATTCTTGGGAGCGCAACAGTTATTTACGTTCTCCCCCCCACAGGTAGGGTTTAATTTTCAACCGCTGCACTATAATTAATTTGCGATAACTAACTTATATATAGGTAAACTGTCAGCGCAGAGGGTGCAGCAATCTACTTAAATTGGCCACCAATAAGAACCACTTATGCGGTGTGGATAGCCTTTAAGCCCATGCCCTGTTACCTCAGGGAAATTAACTAACCTGAATATTAGGGTAGCTGGCAAGCTTTCCGGCGACAGTCGGCTATGCTTGATTCGGCGCTCTCGCAATAATTTAATGGAGGATGACAAAATGCCTCCTAATTTGGCTATTTCGGGGATAGTGATGAAAAATGACTCTTTAGATCTGGTCAAAAGCCTCAGCCCTAGTGCAATGGATCAGATCATGCTATATCTGGCGTTTAGCGCCATGAGAACCAGTGGGCACAGGCACGGGGCGTTTCTAGACGCGGCCGCAACGGCGGCTAAGTGTGCCATTTATATGACTTATATGGAGCAGGACAACAACCTGCGGATGACCGGACACTTGCATCACATTGAGCCTAAACGGGTGAAGGTGATTGTTGAAGAAGTCCGGGAAGCTCTGACTCAGGGAAAATTGCTGAAAATGTTGGGTTCGCAAGAACCTAGATATTTGATTCAGTTTCCTTATGTCTGGCTGGAACAGTATGGTTGGATGCCGGGACGCCCTCGCATTCCGGGAAACAATTTGACTGTAGATGAAAAAAAATATCTCGAAGGCAAGATTCCTCCGAATCCGCCAGACGCTCAACTGATCAATTCTTTTCAGTTTATGGAGTTGATCGAGTTTCTGCACAGGCGATCGCAAGAAGATATGTCTCCAGAAAGGCGAATGCCTTTGAGCGAAGCTCTAGCAGAACACATTAAGCGGCGCTTGATCTATTCTGGGACAGTAACTCGCATTGATTCTCCTTGGGGAATGCCGTTTTATGCCCTCACCCGCGCTACTTACTCTCCCGCAGAGCAGGAAGAGCGGACATTTACTATGGTTGAGGATACGGCTAGATATTTCCGGCTGATGAAGGATTGGGCGGAAAAACAACCGAAGGTGATGCGAATTATGGAGACTTTGGATATTCCGCCGGAACGGCTCGACCAAGCCCTTGAGGAATTAGATGAAATTATTCGCAATTGGGCCGATCGCTATCACAAGCGGGGCGAACCGACGATGATTTTACAAATGGTTTTTGGGCCGCAAGACGACGCTTAGTTTGATTAACTATTCATCATTAGTCATGAGTTGATTGCTTGAGACTAATGACTAATGATTAATAGCTAATAGCCCTGGACGGCGCAACCGGCTTTTTTTCCAAAAATACTGCGTTAATCCTTTGAATTATCCTAAAAAACCAGGTTGATTGGGCCGCGAATGCGTCCAGGATTAACTAAGCTAAAAAAGCTCTCCATGTCGCCGCTAAAATAATCGCTGCGATCGCTCCTATGAGTGTATTGAAAAAATTTACCACCTCGTTCGTGAGCCACTCAAACTTTGATTGCACCGTCGCCCCAATCACGCTCTCGATATTCGTGGCAATAAAAGCCGCAATAACACAAAAAACAATTCCTGTCAAGTCAATTAAACCTACGGCCCAACTTAAAAGTGCAATCAAAATTGAGCCGACAATACCCGCGATCGTTCCTTCCAAACTTACGGCCCCTTCGGTACCCCTAGGTACGGGCTGCAAGCTAGTAATCAAAAAAGTCCGCTTCCCGTAAGCTTTGCCGATTTCGCTGGCGCTGGTATCGGAAAGTTTGGTGCAAAAACTCGCCGCGTAACCCAACAATAACAGGGAAATAGCATCTTGTGACACAGGCATCTTGCCTGTCTCTGCTAAAACAGACATCTTGCCTGTCTCTGCTAAAACAGACATCTTGCCTGTCTCTGCTAAAATAGATAACGCCAAAACTCCCAAAGCGCAAAGAGTAGCGGTTAAAGCTGAACCCCAGACATTTTCCGGGCCTCGGGCGCCTGAACGCTTTTCTGCTATGCCTTCTGCTTCTTTTTGAGCTTTGCCGATGCGGGTAACTCCCGATCCGACAAGAAAGTAAAACATCACCACAGCATAGCCTTGCCATCCCAAACAGCCCCAAATGAGGACGCCCAATACCCAGCCGTGAAATTGACCAGCGGGAGTGAGCAATTTTTTAGGAGCAATGGTGGCGATCGCGAGTAAAACTGTATTTAGGGTGATCGCCACCAACCAAGGATTAGACCAAGATAAATAATTAAAGAACAATTCTGAATTCTGCATTTAGTACCTCCATGAGTCAAGTCTTATTTCATCTTGCCTTCCCCGTGAGCGATATTGCCCAAACCAAAGCGTTCTATGTAGACGGGCTCGGCTGCGAACTAGGTCGCGAATCGCCTAATTCTGCGATTATGGGTTTGTGCGGCCATCAAATTGTCGCCCACGTCAGCCACGAACCTTTGACGCCTCAGCGAGGCATCTACCCCCGGCATTTTGGGTTAATTTTTACTTCCGAAGCTGACTGGGAAGCGTTGCTAGAAAAAGCCCAGCAAAACAACTTAAATTTCTATCAAGAACCGAGACGGCGATTTGTCGGTTTGCCTACAGAACACCGTACTTTCTTCTTAGAAGACCCTTTCCACAATATACTTGAGTTCAAGTATTATTGTGAAGCTGAAGCAATTTTTGGTCGCAGCGAATACGCTGAAGTTGGCGATGCTGTTTGATTTTTAGTCCGGTAGCGATTTGCCGTGTTCGTGGGGGCGGGTTTACGAGATTGTTGGTTTTAACTCAGATATTGCACCATTGTCAAGAACAGGCAAGATGCCTGTTCCACAAGAAAAATCATCTCTTGTGGAACAGGCAAGATGCCTGTTCCTAAACAAGTAATTGAGAATGGTGCAATATCTCAGTTTTAAGCAATTATTGTAGGTGAAACCCGCCCTACAAAATTTGACATTATACAAGAATGAATCAAACGGTTAATCATGAACTTTTAATGGTTCTGAAAGTGCTTCAGCGACCGCTTTTAAACTGCTGGAATGCCTCGCCATCATGGCATGGGCAAAAACCGACAATTTTACTTCTTTGGCAACAGATATTTGGGAACTAGAAGCGGGTACGATGATGAAATCCCAATCTGTCCAAATCGAAGTAAAATTGAGCTTTTCTAACAAAAAAGCATCTCGATTTAAATCTTCTAGAAAAGCACTGCCAGGACGCATTTGGATGCAGCCTTTTCCCCAGAGAGTGTAAGCCATCCAAGTACCGCTGTGAGGAGAAGATATCGCAATAAAGCGCTGCACTCGGTTAATGCCACCTAACCTTTGCAGGTAGTAGCGAGTTACTAAACCGCCCATGCTCAATCCTACTATATCTAGATGCTGTTCTGGCGCAAAGGTTTTGTCTATATAATCTGCTATTTGTTGGGCTAATTCGTCTATGCTGGCGTTGCCCCAATGGGGCGAGAGATTGAGGGTGTAGACTGACCATCCTAGTTGGGTGAGGTAGGCAGACATTTTGTGAAAAATTCCCGATTTTCTGAAGATTCCGTGAATTAGCAAGACTGGGTTGCGGCTGAAATTGCTATTCATTTTTAAGTGGGAATTTTATTTTCAATAGGTGCTTTTAGTTCTTCAATTAATGCGTTAATACTTAGGGGTTCTGTCACCATTTGGCGGTGCAGCAAAAGGTTGACTTTAACTTCTTTACCTACTGGCATTTGGGAGCTGTTTGCCGGTACAATCATTATGTCAAATGGCGTCCACATTGATGTAAAGTTTATGCGTTTGAGCATTGTCACATCTTGATTTAAATCGCGCAGCAAGCCACTATCGGGGCGCATATCCAGGTATCCTGGTAGGCGTAGGGAATAGGCGGTGAGGGTGCCGTGGTGAGGGGATGATAGGGTGATGAAACGCTGTACGCGGTTGATTCCTCCGAGTCGCTGGACGTAGTAGCGACTGACGATGCCGCCCATGCTGTAGCCTACTATGTCTAAAGATTGTTCTGGATCGAAGGTTTCAGAGATGTAGTCTGCCAGTTGCTTGGCCAGTAAGTCGAGGCCGAGGCTACCGTCGTTGGGGGTGAGGTTGAGGCTGTGGACTGACCATCCGAGTTCGGTGAGGCGGGCGGACATTTTGCTGAAAATCATCTTTGTGTCCCAGATGCCGTGTATGAGGATGACGGGATTGCGATCGAGCGAACTGTTCATTTGAAAAGAAAATTGCTTGCTAATTACAGCATAAATCACTCCCCTAGGGAGTTTTACCCCTACTAGGACAGCTAGCGAATCGGATCGAGGTACGATCGGCAATTAGTGGGAATCGCTAACAAATTCTGAGATACTTGTAAATAAGTGCTGCACAAAATGCTATGCTATTCTGAAAGATAGGCGGCTATGATAGGCGGCTATCGAAAAATAGACACACAAGTGCAAGAATCTAGA